>NZ_JBMDJI010000011.1:0-127114 GCF_057809115.1 Pseudomonas sp. FG47 | reverse complement strand
TGGAGCCAGCGGTTTTTGCCTACTTTTGCCCGCGTGCAAAAGTAGGTCGCCGTAAGGGCGAAAAGGTGACTAAATGTCGACATAATCTTCGAATGAGCATAAAAAAATCAAAACAATCGCTGTCGAACCCAAACCCAAACCCTTGCCTCCTCCCCCCCAACCCGCTATCGTCCCAAAAAAATCATCCGATGACTGGACGTTCCCGCTAAGTGTCTCAACTAACCAAACGCTCCCTGGTAGAACAAGCCGTAGACCAGCTCCGCGACCGCATCGCCATGGGCACCTGGTCGGTAGGTCAACGCCTGCCCACCGAACCCGAGCTGGCCAGCGACCTGGGCATCAGCCGCAACACCGTGCGTGAAGCCATGCGCGTCCTGGCCTTCAGCGGCCTGGTGGAAATCCGCCAGGGCGACGGCAGCTACCTGCGTACCGTCTCCGACCCGCTGCAAGCCGTCCAGGCCATGTCTCGCTGCACCGTTGAACACGCCCGCGAAACCCGCCACATCCTCGAGGCCGAAGCCATCGGCCTGGCCGCCCTGCGCCGCTCCGAGCACGACCTGCAGCAACTGCGCGAAGCCCTGCAACACAGCGCCGCGCATTTTCACAGCGATATCCCCGCCTACGTCGCCTGCGACATCCAGTTTCACCAGCTGCTGGTCGACGCCGCCCACAACCCCGCGCTGAGCGAGCTCTACCGCTATTTCTCCGGCGTGGTGGCCGCCGCCCTGCAACACAACATGTCCACCGTTCCCCGCTGCCAGGCCGTGTTCGACCTGCACGCAGAGATCGTCGACGCCCTCGAACAACGTGATCCGGAACGGGCCAAGCACCTGAGCCGGACCCTCATCGAATCCTGACAGCGAGAAGGCCATGGCCGAACGAACGAACCACGACACCGCCCAGCGCGAGGCGGAACTTGAAGAGCTGTTGATCGACGCCGAAGCCGACGACGAGCAGGTCCAACAGCAACCCGTTGTGCTGCGCCGGCCCTGGTTGCTGCTGCTGGGGCTGGTGCTGGTGGCGCTGAACCTGCGCCCGGCACTGTCGAGCATGGCGCCCGTGCTCGGCCAGGTCAGCGCGGGCTTGGGCCTGAATGCCTCGCAAGCAGGCCTACTGACCACCCTGCCAGTATTGTGCCTGGGGCTTTTCGCACCGCTGGCGCCGGTCCTGGCGCGGCGTTTCGGCAGCGAGCGGGTGATCCTCGGCATCCTCCTGACCCTGGCCCTGGGCATCCTGGTGCGCAGCACGCTGGGGAGCGCCGGGGTTTTCCTCGGCAGCCTGATGGCCGGGGCCAGTATCGGCATCATCGGCGTGCTGTTGCCCGGTATCGTCAAGCGCGACTTCCCGCAGCACGCCGGTACCCTGACCGGGGTCTACACCATGGCGCTGTGCCTGGGCGCGGCCATGGCTGCCGGCGCCACCGTGCCCTTGACCCGGCACTTCGACGATAGCTGGGCCATTGGCCTGGGCTTCTGGCTGCTGCCGGCCTTGCTGGCGATGCTGGTGTGGTTGCCCCAGGCGCGCCAGGGCCACGGGCTGCACAAGGCCGCCTACCGGGTGCGTGGGCTGTGGCGCGACCCGCTGGCCTGGCAGGTCACCCTGTACATGGGGCTGCAGTCGTCGCTGGCCTATATCGTGTTCGGCTGGCTGCCGTCGATCCTCATCGGTCGTGGCCTGAGCCCGACCGAGGCAGGACTGGTACTGTCGGGGTCGGTGATCGTGCAATTGGTCAGCGCCTTGAGCGCGCCTTGGTTGGCGACGCGCGGCAAGGACCAGCGGCTGGCCATCGTGATCGTGATGCTGGTGACCCTGGCTGGGCTGTTCGGCTGCCTGTATGCACCGATCGAGGGCCTGTGGGGCTGGGCGATTCTGCTCGGGCTGGGGCAGGGCGGTACCTTCGCCCTGGCACTGACCCTGATCGTGCTGCGCTCCAAGGACGCTCATGTGGCGGCGAACCTGTCGAGCATGGCCCAGGGCGTGGGCTATACGCTGGCATCCATGGGGCCATTCGCGGTGGGGCTGGTGCATGATCTGACCGGTGGCTGGAGCGCGGTGGGCTGGATCTTCGCGGTGCTGGGTATCGGCGCGATCCTGTTCGGTCTCGGCGCCGGGCGAGCACTGCATGTGCAGGTCAGCAGCGAGCACGTTTAAGGAACTGGCTTGCCCCGTGATCGTCATTCACCAGGCGAATGGGCATGGTGTTGCGGGCATCCAGACAGTATCTTGCGGGTTTCGCACCTTGCGCAGGAACAGTCCATGAGCGATGCCAACAGCGCCCTGATCACCCGTTTCTACCAGGCCTTCCAATGCCTGGACGCCGAGGCCATGGTGGCCTGCTACAGCGATGATGTCGTCTTCAGCGACCCGGTCTTTGGCACTCTGCGCGGGCGCGACGCGGGCGACATGTGGCGGATGCTCACCACCCGCGCCAAGGACTTCACCCTGACCTTCGACGACGTGCGCAGCGATGGCGCGCACTGGGTGGCCACCTACCTGTTCAGCCAGACCGGGCGGGTGGTGGTCAACGATATCCAGGCACGCTTCGTGATTCGCGACGGGCTGATTTGCCAGCACGACGATACCTTCGACCTGTGGCGCTGGTCGCGCCAGGCACTGGGCATGCCGGGCGTGCTGCTGGGCTGGACGCCGATGCTGCAGAACAAGGTGCGCCAGCAGGCGTTCAAGGGGCTTCGCGCATTCCAGCAGGCGCGCTGAGGCGTTAAGCTGGCGACCTTCTTCCGTTGCACCGAACCGAGCCGTGAGCGAAACAGCGCCTTCCCCCGACTGCAAACCCTGGTACGTCTACCTGGTGCGTGCCGCCAATGGCTCGCTGTACTGCGGTATCAGCGATGACCCGCAGCGGCGATTCATCAAGCACCAGAAAGGGCAGGGCGCCCGATATTTCAAGACCAGCCCGGCACAAGCGCTGGTTTACGTCGAGCAGTGGCCCGACAAGGGCGAGGCGCTGCGCCAAGAGCGGTTGGTGAAGAAGCTGCGCAAGGCGGCGAAGGAGGCGTTGGTGGTTGCTTTCGCCCAGACGCAGGACACCTTGTAGGAGCCAGCTGGCTCCCACAGGAACGGCAAGCGTCAGCTCAGTCCTTGCGGCGCTTGAGCTGGTCGATCAACTGGGTTGGCAGGCCCTTGATCACCAGCGTGCCGGCTTCTTCGTCATATTCCACCTTCGAGCCCAGCAGATGTGCCTCGAAACTGATCGATAGCCCTTCTGCGCGCCCGGTGAAGCGGCGGAACTGGTTGAGGGTGCGCTTGTCGGCCGGGATCTCCGGCGACAGGCCATAGTCACTGTTGCGAATGTGGTCGAAAAACGCCTCGGGGCGGTCCTCGTCGATCAGGCTGGAGAGCTCCTCCAGCGCCATGGGTTCGCCCAGTTTGGTCTGTGTGGTGGCGTAGTCGACCAGGGTCTGGGTCTTCTCCCGGGCGGCTTCTTCCGGCAGGTCTTCCTTTTCGACGAAATCGCTGAACGCCTTGAGCAGGGTCCGGGTTTCACCCGGGCCGTCGACGCCCTCCTGGCAGCCGATGAAGTCGCGGAAGTAGTCCGAGACCTTCTTGCCGTTCTTGCCCTTGATGAACGAGATGTACTGCTTGGAGTGCTGGTTGTTCTTCCACTCCGAAAGGTTGACCCGCGCCGCCAGGTGCAACTGGCCCAGGTCCAGATGGCGCGATGGGGTGACGTCCAGCTCGGCGTTCACCGCCACGCCTTCGCTGTGGTGCAGCAGGGCGATGGCCAGGTACTCGGTCATGCCTTGCTGGTAATGGGCGAATAGCACGTGCCCGCCGGTGGACAGGTTGGACTCTTCCATCAGTTTTTGCAGGTGCTCGACAGCGACACGGCTGAAGCTGGCGAAGTCCCTTTCCCCGTCCTGGTACTGCTTGAGCCAGCCACTGAACGGGTAGGCGCCGGACTCGCCATGGAAAAAGCCCCAGGCCTTGCCCTGTTTGGCGTTGTAGCTGTCGTTGAGGTCGGCCAGCAGGTTCTCGATGGCGTCGGAGGCTACCAGTTCGCTGTCGCGGGCATGGAGCACGGCGGGGCTGCCATCGGGCTTCTTGTCGATCAGGTGAACGATGCAATGACGGATTGGCATGGAATTCTCGGGGTAAAGGGCGGCATGGGGCCGCGCTGCAAAAGGCGTTAAGTTTACCTCAGGGGGAGGGCGGTGCAGTGGCCAGATGTTGGCGGAAATGCCGGTTGTTCGTTTTTTGTTCAACTTTTTGCGGTTTTTTCTGAAACCCCCGAAAAACCTGCACAAAATCAGTGTCGATAGCGGATATTTATCGATTCCTGTGGTAGCTTTGCGCGGTCTTGCGCCCCTTGGGTGGCGCATTGCTGGCAGATCGCTTGCGGGGTGTCGAACCAAACGCCGATTTGCGTATCTACATACGCGATCGACGCGGCCTCTGGAATGTCCCGGGCTGGCCCGACCACCGACAAGCACGCTGCACAACCTCTGAATTTGATAGGGAAGGAACACCACCATGGCACTGACCAAAGACCAACTGATTGCCGATATCGCTGAATCCATCGACGCGCCGAAAACCACCGCGCGTGCTGCACTGGAGCAACTGGGCCAGATCGTCGCCGACCAATTGGAAAACGGCGCTGAAATCACCCTGCCAGGCATCGGCAAACTGAAAGTCACCGAGCGTCCTGCCCGCACTGGCCGCAACCCTTCGACTGGCGCCGCCATCGAAATCGCTGCCAAGAAAGTCGTCAAGTTCGTTCCAGCCAAAGTGCTGACCGACTCGATCAACAAGTAATTGTTGATTTGACGAAACCGCGCCCGGCTTGCCCGGGCGCGGTTTTTTCATGCCTGCGATTTACGCAAGGCATGCCATTGCTGGCGTGCCGCGTCGTCATGGAAGCTCCAGGCGACCATGCGGCTCTGCTTCTGCCCCTGGCCCATCTCGACGATGCGCAGGGCCTTCACCCCGGTCTTCTTCAGGGCCGCCTCGATGCCCGGCAGGTTGCTGGCCTTGGATACCAGGCTGGTGAACCACAGCACCTGGGCCGCGTACTGCGCGCTTTCGGCGACCAGTTGGCTGACGAAGCGGATCTCGCCGCCTTCGCACCACAGTTCATTGTTCTGCCCGCCAAAGTTCAGTACCGGCAGCTTGCGCTTGGGGTCCTGCTTGCCGAGGTTCTTCCACTTGCGTTGGCTGCCGCGGGTGGCTTCCTCGCGCGAGGCGTGGAAGGGCGGGTTGCACAGGGTCAGCTCAAAGCGCTCGTCGGCCTGCAGCAGGCCGCTGAGGATGTACTTGCGCTCAGGTTGCAGGCGCAGGCCAATGGCCTTGTCGAGCTTGTTGGCCTGGACGATGGCCTTGGCCGACGCCAGGGCGACGCTGTCGATGTCCGAGCCCAGGAAGCGCCAGCGATAGTCACTGTGGCCAAGCAGCGGGTAGATGCAGTTGGCGCCGACGCCGACATCCAGCGCGCGGACCTGGGAGCCACGGGGGATTTCGCCGCGATTGTCCTCGGCCAGCAGGTCGGCCAGCACGTGGATGTAGTCGGCGCGGCCAGGGATCGGCGGGCACAGGTAATCGGCGGGGATGTCCCAGTGCTGGATGGCGTACTGGGCCTTGAGCAGGGCGCGGTTGAACACCCGCACGGCTTCGGGGTTGGCGAAGTCGATGCTGGGCTTGCCGTGGGGGTTGGTGATGGTGAAACGGGCGAGGTCCGGGTGGGCCTTGATCAGTGCCGGGAAATCGTAGCGGCCCTGGTGGCGGTTGCGTGGGTGCAGGGTGGGTTTGTTGGTCATGGTCGGATCCGGTGTTGCAGGCCCTGGGGCTGCTTTGCAGCCCTTTCGCGACACAAGGCCGCTCCTACAGGATAGCGGCGCCTCTCAATCCGGCGCCGTTCCTGTAGGAGCGGCCTTGTGTCGCGAAAGGGCCGCAACGCGGCCCCAGCGGTCTATCAGGTTGTTACAGCGCTGCAATCCGCGCGTGCTGCTCGGTGAAGTTGGCCAGGGCCTGCTCCGACTCGGCCAGCTTGGCACGTTCCTTCTCGATTACCGCCGGCGGGGCCTTGTCGACGAAGGCGGCGTTGGACAGCTTGCCGCCGACGCGCTGGACTTCACCCTGCAGGCGCTGGATCTCCTTGCTCAGGCGCGCCAGTTCCGCGTCCTTGTCGATCAGCCCGGCCATCGGCACCAGCACTTGCAGGTCACCCACCAGGGCGGTGGCCGACAGCGGCGCTTCGTCCTGTTCGCTGAGCACGGTGAACGATTCGACCTTGGCCAGCTTCTTGAGCAGGGCTTCGTTTTCCTGCAGGCGACGCTGGTCGTCGGCGTTGGCGTTCTTCAGGAACAGCGGCAGCGGCTTGCCTGGGCCGATGTTCATCTCGGCACGGATGTTGCGCAGGCCGACCATCAGCTCCTTGAGCCACTCGATGTCGCCTTCGGCGGCGGCGTCGATGCGCGCCTCGACGGCTACCGGCCACGGCTGCAGCATGATGGTCTTGCCGTCGATGCCGGCCAGCGGCGCGATGCGCTGCCAGATCTCTTCGGTGATGAACGGCATGAACGGATGGGCCAGGCGCAGGGCCACTTCCAGCACGCGCACCAGGGTGCGACGGGTGCCACGGGCGCGCTCTACCGGGGCGTTCTCGTCCCACAATACCGGTTTGGACAGCTCCAGGTACCAGTCGCAGTACTGGTTCCAGATGAACTCGTACAGCGCCTGGCTGGCCAGGTCGAAGCGGAACTGCTCGAGCTGGCGGGTTACCTCGGCTTCGGTACGCTGCAACTGCGAGATGATCCAGCGGTCGGCCAGCGACAGCTCGTAGGCCTCGCCGTTCTGGCCGCAGTCCTCGCCCTTGTCCAGCACGTAGCGGGCGGCGTTCCAGATCTTGTTGCAGAAGTTGCGGTAGCCTTCGACGCGGCCCATGTCGAACTTGATGTCACGACCGGTGGACGCCAGCGAGCAGAAGGTGAAGCGCAGGGCATCGGTGCCGTAGCTGGCGATGCCCTCGGGGAACTCGGCCTTGGTCTGCTTGGCGATCTTCTCGGCCAGCTTGGGCTGCATCATGCCGCTGGTGCGTTTTTCCAGCAGGGCATCGAGGGTGATGCCGTCGACGATGTCCAGCGGGTCCAGCACGTTGCCCTTGGACTTGGACATCTTCTGGCCCTGGCCGTCGCGCACCAGGCCGTGCACGTACACGGTCTTGAACGGTACCTGCGGGGTGCCATCCTCGTTCTTGATCAGGTGCATGGTCAGCATGATCATGCGTGCAACCCAGAAGAAGATGATGTCGAAGCCGGTCACCAGCACGTCGGTGCTGTGGAACTTCTTAAGGAACTCGGTCTGTTCCGGCCAACCGAGGGTGGAGAAGGTCCACAGGCCCGAGCTGAACCAGGTGTCGAGGACGTCGTCGTCCTGGCGCAGCGCTACGTCGGCGCCCAGGTTGTGCTTGGCGCGCACTTCGGTCTCGTCGCGGCCGACATAGACCTGGCCGGCCTCGTCGTACCAGGCCGGGATACGGTGGCCCCACCACAGTTGGCGGCTGATGCACCAGTCCTGGATGTCGCGCATCCAGGAGAAGTACATGTTCTCGTACTGCTTGGGCACGAACTGGATTCGGCCGTCTTCCACGGCAGCAATGGCAGGTTCGGCCAGCGGCTTGGTGGAGACGTACCACTGGTCGGTCAGCCACGGCTCGATGACGGTGCCGGAGCGGTCGCCCTTGGGCACCTTCAGGGCGTGGTCGTCGATGCTGACCAGCAAGCCCTGGGCGTCGAGGTCGGCAACCATTTGCTTGCGCGCGACGAAGCGGTCGAGGCCGGCGTACTGGGTCGGCAGCGAGGTATCGACGTTCTCGTTGACGCTGCCGTCGAGGTTGAACGCCTGGACCGCCGCCAGCACGGTGGCGTTCTTGTCGAAGATGTTCAGCAGCGGCAGGTTGTGGCGTTTGCCGACTTCGTAGTCGTTGAAGTCGTGGGCCGGGGTGATCTTCACGCAGCCGGTGCCGAATTCGGGGTCGCAGTAGTCGTCGGCGACGATCGGGATGCGGCGGCCGACCAGCGGCAGTTCGACGAACTTGCCGATCAGGGCCTGGTAGCGCTCGTCGGTCGGGTTGACGGCAACGGCGACGTCACCGAGCAGGGTTTCCGGACGGGTGGTGGCGACCACCAGGTGGTCCTTGCCTTCGGCGGTCTTGGCGCCGTCGGCCAGCGGATAGCGCAGGTTCCACAGGTGACCCTTCTCGTCGTGGTTTTCCACTTCGAGGTCGGAGATCGCCGTGTGCAGCTTGGTGTCCCAGTTGACCAGGCGCTTGCCGCGGTAGATCAGGCCGTCTTCGTGCAGGCGCACGAAGGCTTCCTTGACCGCCTCGGAGAGGCCGTCGTCCATGGTGAAGCGCTCGCGGCTCCAGTCCACCGACGAGCCCAGGCGGCGGATCTGGCGGCTGATGTTGCCGCCCGATTGATCCTTCCACTCCCAGACCTTCTCCAGGAACTTGTCGCGGCCCAGATCGTGGCGATTCTGGCCCTTGGCTTCAAGTTGGCGTTCCACCAGCATCTGGGTGGCGATACCGGCGTGGTCGGTGCCCGGCTGCCACAGGGTGTCGCGACCCTGCATGCGGCGGAAGCGGATCAGGGCGTCCATGATCGCGTTGTTGAAGCCGTGGCCCATGTGCAGGCTGCCGGTGACGTTCGGCGGCGGGATCATGATGGTGTAGGACTCGCCTGCACCTTGTGGGGCGAAATAGTTCTCGGACTCCCAGGTGTTGTACCAGGAAGTTTCGATGGCGTGCGGCTGGTAGGTCTTGTCCATGCGCGGCGGGACCCTATGGCATTTGTTCGGGAAAGCCGGGAAGTATAACCAACGCAGGAGGTTGAGGCGACAGGCGCCGGGGCTGCTTTGCAGCCCTTTCGCGGCACAAGGCCGCTCCTACAGGGGAACGCGATCTCCTGTAGGAGCGGCCTTGTGCCGCGAAAGGGCCGCGAAGCGGCCCCAGAGAGTCACTCGGAACGCTTGAGCAACCGCTCCAGCCGCGCATCGAGGCGGCGCTTGATCTCGGTTTCGATATGCGGGGTGAAGTCGTTGATCACGTCCTGCATGATCTGCTGTGCGGCGGTGCGCAGCTCGGCGTCCAGGTGCAGCAGGGTGTCCTGGCGGCGGGTCTGGGCATCTTCTTCGGGCGCGGGTGCTGGCGTGGCGACCGGCGCAGTGCCGGCGGGTTCGTCGAGCAACAACGGGATCTGCTCCACCGTTTCGGTCAGCAGGGGCGGTTGCAGGTCGGCGTCACCCAGCAGCTCGCGAATCGATTCGAGGTCGTCGAGCAGGTGGGCGGAATGGGTGAGGGAGTTCAGCTGCTTGTCCATCGTCGTCAAAGTCGCTGTAAGCGGTGGTCTTGCAGAGCATAGCCCTGTTCGCGGTAGAAACGGAATCGCTCGCGGGCGGCCAGGCGGATGGCCGGGTCCTCGACGACGATCTCGGCGACCCGTTCGAACTGGCCGACGAAGGTGGGGACAGCGCCGCCCAGGTTGATCAGCAGGTCACGGTGTTCGCCGGCATCGTTGCCGATGCCCAGCGCGACAATGGCGTCCGGGTGTTGTTCGGCGGGGTCGTGCGGCACGAAGGCCTCGCCCTTGAACTGCCACAGGCGCAGGTCGAGTTCGCTGCGTTGCGCCTCGTCCTGGCAATGCAGGTAGACCCGATGGCCGAGGCGCCAGGCCTTTTCACACAATTTGCAGGCGAAATCCAGCCGCGCCGACAGGGCGTCGGTGGGCAGGATGTAGAAATCGACTTGGCTCATGATCGGTCAGTGCCCGCCACTGGCGCGCGAGGGCGCCAGCGGTGGGGCGCCATCAGGCGCCGGCGCGGTCCAGCAGGTATTGGGTGAGCAGCGGTACCGGGCGGCCCGAGGCGCCCTTGTCCTTGCCGCCGCTGATCCAGGCGGTGCCGGCGATGTCCAGGTGCGCCCAGTTGTATTGCTTGGCGAAGCGCGACAGGAAGCAGCCGGCGGTGATGGCGCCACCTTTCGGCCCGCCGATGTTGGCGATATCGGCGAACGGGCTGTCCAGTTGCTCCTGATACTCGTCGAACAGTGGCAGTTGCCAGGCGCGGTCGTCGGCGCGCTTGCCGGCGTCCAGCAGTTGGCCGATCAGCTCGTCGTTATTGCCCATCAGGCCCGAAGTGTGGCCGCCCAGGGCGACGACGCAGGCGCCGGTCAGGGTGGCGATATCGATGACGGCTTGCGGCTTGAAGCGCTCGGCGTAGGTCAGTGCATCGCACAGCACCAGGCGCCCTTCGGCGTCGGTATTGAGGATCTCGACGGTCTGCCCGCTCATGGTGGTGACGATGTCACCCGGGCGGCTGGCACCACCGCTGGGCATGTTTTCGGCGCAGGCCAACAGGCACACCAGGTTGATCGGCAGCTGCAATTCGAGCACCGCGCGCAGGGTACCGAACACGCTGGCGGCACCGCCCATGTCGTACTTCATCTCGTCCATGCCGGCACCTGGCTTGAGGCTGATGCCGCCGGTGTCGAAGGTGATGCCCTTGCCAACCAGCACGAACGGCTTCTCGCTCTTCTTGCCGCCCTGGTAGCTGAGCACGATCAGCCGTGGCGGCTGGTCGCTGCCCTGGCCCACGGCGTAGAACGCGCCCATGCCCAGGTCCTTGATCTTCTTCTCATCCAGCACCTCGACCTTCAGGCCCTTGTGCGCCTTGCCCAGGTCCTTGGCCTGCTCGGCGAGGAAGCTTGGGTGGCAGACGTTCGGCGGCAGGTTGCCCAGGTCGCGGGTGAAGGCCATGCCGGTGGCGATGGCGCTAGCGTGCTTGACGGCGCGCTCGACCTCGGCCTGGCCGGCCTTGGCGGTGAGCAGGGTGATTTTCTTCAGGGCGCGCGGTTCGGCCTTCTGGCTCTTGTAGCGGTCGAACAGGTAGTTGCTGTCGAGCAGGGTTTCGGCCAGCAGGCGGTACTTGCCGTAGTGGCCGTCACGGCCGCTGACGGCCAGGTCGTCCAGGGCCAGCACTGCGTCGCTGCCGCCCAGGCCCTTGAGCACACCGGCGACGCTGGCGGCCAGCTTGCGCCAGGTGCGGTCGCCGAGGGCTTCGTCCTTGCCGCTGCCCACCAGCAGCACGCGCTCGGCCTTCAGGCCCGGCAGGCTGTGCAGCAGCAGGGTCTGGCCCGGCTTGCCGGCCAGGTCGCCGCGCTTGAGCAGGGTGCTGATGGCACCGCCGCTGGCGTCGTCCACGGCCTTGGCAGTAGTGCCCAGCTTGCGGTTTTCGCCCACCGGCACGACCAGGGTGGCGGTCTTGACGGATACAGCGGCTACGCTTTTTACAACCAGTTCCATGTCTGGGGTCCCCGAATGATCTGTCAGTTGGCGCTGTCTTGTGAACGCGCCCGGAAAACCGCCCCGGCGACCTTCTGCCGGCCTGCGGAAAAGCTGCCAGTTTGAGCCTGCGGCGACCTTCATGACAACCCCGACATGCGGCGTCATGCGCCGCCAAGTGACAGGCGCCGTCAATCACAGGATAATGCGCGCACTTTTACATGGAGGTTCGCCTTGGCGAACCGGCATGGGGCTTGGCTGCCCGCATCGTTCGTCTGGCTTTGAGCCCCTGACAACCCAGGAGTGTCTGGTTTGATCGTCTTTCGTTATCTGTCCCGCGAGGTCCTGGTGACCTTGAGCGCCGTCAGCGCCGTGCTGCTGGTGATCATCATGAGCGGGCGCTTCATCAAATACCTGGCCCAGGCGGCCCAGGGCGTGCTCGACCCGAGCGTGCTGTTCATGATCATGGGCTTCCGCCTGCCGGGGTTCCTGCAACTGATCCTGCCGCTGGGGCTGTTCCTCGGCATCCTGCTGGCCTATGGCCGGCTGTATCTCGAAAGCGAGATGACCGTGCTCTCGGCGACCGGCATGAGCCAGCAGCGCCTGCTGGCGATGACCATGGCGCCAGCGGCGTTGATCGCCCTGCTGGTGGCTTGGCTGAGCCTGAGCCTGGCCCCCCTGGGCGTGGCCCAGGTGCAGAAGATCATCGCCCAGCAGGACGCCCTGACCGAGTTCGACACCCTGGTGCCGGGGCGTTTCCAGACCCTGCGTGACGGTTCGCGGGTGACCTACACCGAGCAACTGTCCGATGACCGCGTCAACCTGGCCGGGGTGTTCATCTCCGAGAAGCGCTTCAACCAGGACAAGACCAAGGACCGCGCGCCTTCGGTGCTGGTCGCCGAGAAGGGCCACCAGGAAGTGCAGGCCGACGGCAACCGCTACCTGGTGCTGGAAAACGGCTACCGCTACGACGGCAACCCCGGCCAGGCCGACTACCGCGCGATCAAGTACGACACCTACGGCGTGCTGCTGCCCAAGCCTGAGGTCGCCCAGGAGGTGACCGAACGCGAGGCGATCCCGACCCGCGACCTGATCGGTCATGACGGCGTGCGCGAGCGTGCCGAGTTGCAGTGGCGCCTATCGCTGCCGCTGCTGGTGTTCGTGGTCACCCTGCTGGCCGTGCCGCTGTCGCGCGTCAATCCCCGCCAGGGCCGCTTCCTCAAGCTGCTGCCGGCGATCCTCCTGTACATGGCTTATCTGACAATGCTGATTTCCGTGCGCGGCGCCCTGGAGAAGGGCAAGCTGCCCCTCTCGTTGGGTATCTGGTGGGTCCATGCCCTGTTCTTGCTGATCGGCCTCGGGTTGATGTACTGGGAGCCGCTGCGCCTCAAGCGCGCCGCGCGTCGTGCGGAGGTGGCCCGTGGTTAAACTGGACCGCTACATCGGCCAGAGCGTGCTGCTGGCGATTCTCGCCGTGCTCGGCATCATCCTCGGCCTGGCTTCGCTGTTCGCCTTCATCGACGAGATGAGCGACCTGAGCAATACCTACACGGTGATGGACGCCAGCGCCTATGTGCTGCTCACGGCACCGCGTCGGCTCTACGACATGCTGCCGATGGCGGCGTTGATCGGCTGCCTGATTGGCCTGGGCAGCCTGGCCAGCAGCAGCGAACTGACCATCATGCGCGCTGCCGGGGTGTCCATCGGTCGTATCGTCTGGGCGGTGATGAAGCCGATGCTGGTGCTGATGCTGGTCGGCCTGCTGATTGGCGAATACGTCGCCCCGGTCACCGAGAACAAGGCCCAGGCCGACCGTTCCCTGGCCCAGGGCGGTGGCGAGGCGCAAAGCTCCAAACGCGGCATGTGGCATCGCCAGGGCGAGGAGTTCGTGCACATCAACTCGGTGCAGCCCAACGGCCTGCTACTGGGCGTGACCCGCTACCGTTTCGACGACGAGCGCAAGATCCAGACCTCCAGCTTCGCCCGCCGGGCGCAGTATCAGGACGGCAAGTGGATACTGAACGATGTCGCCACCACCTATTTCCGTGGCGACCACACCGAAGTGGTCAACGCGCCTGAAGAAGTCTGGGATGTTTCGGTGACTCCGGAATTGCTCAATACCGTGGTGTTGGCACCGGAGTCGCTGTCTATCACCGGGTTGTGGGACTACATCCACTACCTGTCCGACCAAGGCCTGAACAACTCCCGTTACTGGCTGGCGTTCTGGACCAAGGTGCTGCAGCCGGCGGTGACCGCGGCGCTGGTGTTGATGGCGATTTCGTTCATCTTCGGCCCGCTGCGTTCTGTGACTCTCGGCCAGCGCGTGTTCACCGGCGTACTGGTGGGCTTCGTGTTCCGTATCGCGGGTGATCTGCTGGGGCCGTCGAGCCAGGTGTTCGGCTTCCCACCGTTGCTGGCGGTGGTGATACCCGCTGGCATCTGTGCGCTGGCCGGTTTGTGGTTGATGCGCAGGGCGGGTTGATCCGCCAAACAAGAAGCCGACCCCAGGGTCGGCTTTTTTGTGCCTGTAGGAGCCAGCCTTGCTGGCGAACCGGGGGACCGGGGTTCGCCAGCAAGGCTGGCTCCTACAGGGGATCTGTGGTGGCTATTTCTTGCGTTTGGGCAGGCGTACCAGTTGGGTCTCGGAGTAGATGTCGTGCCAGCTGCGTTTGCGTTTGTCGAACAACGACCAGATGAAGCCCAGCCCCAGGCACAGCCACGACGCGATCGACACCACGAAACGTAGCAATGCCTGCCAGAGGCTGATGGCGCTGCCATCAGCGTTCTGCACGCGCACTCCCCACACCTGCATGCCCAGGGTTTGGCCGCCATGGGTCCAGAACTTGGCGAAGAAGCCGAACAGCGCGAACAGCAGGATCGTCGACAGCAAGGGGTCGCCGTCCAGCGCGCCGGCCTCGGTCAGCTCGCGCATGCGGGCCTCGCCGATGATCGCCATCTGGATCATCTTGTAGGCGCCGGCAGTCACGATCAGCAGGGCGGTGCACAGCAGGAAGTCATAGAACATCGCGGCCAGGCGACGGCCCAGGCCGACCGGTGGAAAATCACCCTGGGGAATGAGCAAAGGCTTGGACATGCATGGCAGCTCCGGATGGCAAAGGCCCATTCTATGGAATTGCGCGCACAAAAAAGCCCCTGTGCGTCAACACAGGGGCTCTTTATCGGATATCAGGCTTCTGGCTGGACTTCGTCAGCCTGCATGCCTTTTTGGCCCTGGACGGCCACGAAGGTCACTTTCTGGCCTTCTTTCAGGCTCTTGAAGCCGTTGCCTTGGATGGCGCGGAAGTGCACGAACAGATCCGGACCGCTTTCTGGGGTGATGAAGCCGTAACCTTTTTCGTCATTGAACCACTTGACGGTACCGTTCTGACGCTCAGCCATTGTCTTATTTCCTATGAAGCTTAAATATTGATGACAGTTTCTTTCACACTTTTTGTAAGTGAAAGACTACTGGGCTGGGTTGCAGGAAAGTAAGAGACGTCGAACGGGTTGTAGCAGATTGCAGCTACTGGCCCAGGTCACGAACTGTTGCGACCCATGCAAACACAGTGCTGTGACTCTACGCCAACTGCCGAGCGAAAAACAAGCCCTCGCGATGGGTGAAAATCAGGCTTTTCCCGATCACCGAGCGATTTGTCGGAAACGGCGTGGCGCCTGGCCTGGCGCTATGTTCAGAAGTTATTGGGCAGGTTCGAAAACGAATATGTCGAGCCTGCCCGATCCACTCATTCAGCCACGGTAGTAACGCTGCGCCACGAAAGGCATTTTGCTGACTTTGAGGGCAACTTGCTTACCGCGCACAACGGCAAACAAAGCGGTATCCAGCGCGGCATGTTCGTTATCGACATAGCCCATCGCCACGGGGGCGCCGAGCGTCGGGCCGAAGCCGCCGCTGCACACCTCGCCGACCACCTTGCCTGCCGCGTCGACGATCTGCGCGCCTTCACGCACCGGGGTGCGCTCCTGGGGCAGCAGGCCTACGCGCTTGCGCGCCACGCCAGCCTGTTGCTGGGCAAACACAGCGTCGGCACCCGGGAAACCACCTGCACGTGCACCGTCGGCGCGGCGCACCTTGGAGATGGCCCACAGCAGGCTGGCCTCGATCGGCGTGGTGGTGGTGTCCATGTCGTGGCCGTAAAGGCACAGGCCGGCTTCCAGGCGCAGTGAGTCGCGTGCGCCCAGGCCGATTGGCTGTACCTCTGGCTCGGCCAGCAGCCGGCGCGCCAGCGTTTCGGCCTTGTCGGCCGGCACGGAAATCTCGAAACCGTCCTCACCGGTGTAGCCCGAGCGGCTGACATAGCAGTCGGCGCCCAGCAGTTGAACAGGCTGGAACTGCATGAACGTCATCTTCGCCACCGCTGGTGCCAGGCGCTCCAGCACCTTGACCGCCGCCGGGCCTTGCAGGGCGAGCAGGGCGCGCTCCTCGAACAGCGGCTGGATCTCGCAGCGGCTGCCGATGTGCTGGCGCAGGTGGGCCAGGTCCTGGTCCTTGCAGGCGGCGTTGACCACCAGGAACAGGGTGTCGTCACCGAGGTTGGCGACCATCAGGTCGTCAAGGATGCCACCCTCGGCATTGGTGAACATGGCATAGCGCTGCATGCCCACCGGCAGGTCGATGATGTCCACCGGCACCAGGGTTTCCAGGGCCTTGGCGGCGTCGTTGCCGCGCAGGATGATCTGGCCCATGTGCGAAACGTCGAACAGGCCGGCCTGCTCGCGGGTGTGCAGGTGCTCCTTGAGCACGCCCAAGGGATATTGCACGGGCATGTCGTAGCCGGCGAACGGCACCATGCGCGCGCCCAGTTCCAGGTGCAGGGCGTGCAGCGGGGTCTTGTGCAGTGTTTCGGACATCGGTGACTCCTTGGTTTTTATTCGGGTCAACATTCGATGATGTTGACGGCCAGACCGCCGCGGGCGGTCTCCTTGTATTTGCTTTTCATGTCGGCGCCGGTCTGGCGCATGGTGCGGATGACCTTGTCGAGGGACACGTAGTGCTGCCCGTCGCCGCGCAGGGCCATGCGCACCGCGTTGATCGCCTTCACCGAGCCCATGGCGTTGCGCTCGATACAAGGCACCTGGACCAGCCCGCCGATGGGGTCGCAGGTCAGGCCCAGGTTGTGTTCCATGCCGATCTCGGCGGCGTTCTCCACCTGTTGTGGGGTGCCGCCCATCACTTCGCACAATGCGCCAGCAGCCATCGAGCAGGCTACGCCAACCTCGCCCTGGCAACCGACCTCGGCGCCGGAGATCGAGGCGTTTTCCTTGTAGAGGATGCCAATGGCCGCAGCGGTGAGCAGGAAGCGCACCACGCCGTCCTCGCTGGCGCCGGGGACGAAGCGCATGTAGTAGTGCAGCACCGCCGGCACGATGCCCGCCGCACCGTTGGTCGGCGCGGTGACCACGCGTCCGCCATAGGCGTTTTCCTCGTTCACCGCCAGGGCGTAGAGGTTGACCCAGTCGAGCACCGACAGCGCATCGCGCAGGCTGGCTTCCGGGTGGCGGCTGAGCTGGCGGTACAACGCCGGAGCCCGGCGCTTGACCTTCAGCCCGCCAGGCAGGATACCTTCGTGCCGGCAACCGGCCTCGACGCAGTCCTGCATCACCTGCCAGATGCGCAGCAGGCCGGCACGGGTCTCGGCCTCGGGGCGCCAGGCGGCCTCGTTGGCCAGCATCACCTGGCTGAACGACAGCTGTTGCGTGGTGCAATGGGCCAGCAGCTCCTTGGCGGTTTTGAACGGGTAGGCCAGCACGGTGCTGTCCTCGACGATGCGGTCGTGGCCCGCGGCCTCTTCGTCGACCACGAAGCCGCCGCCCACTGAATAGTACTCGCGGCTGCGGATCTGCAGGCCGGCGGCGTCGAAGGCACGAAAGATCATGCCGTTGGGGTGATAGTCCAGCGGCTTGCGGATCATCGCCAGGTGCTGTTTTTCGACGAAGTCGATGGCGTGCTCGCCGAGCAGGCTGAGCCGGCCGCTGTCGCGAATGGCCTGCAGGCGCGCGGGAATGGCTTCGGTGTCGACGCTGTCGGGGTGCTCGCCCTCCAGGCCGAGCAGCACCGCCTTGTCGCTGCCGTGACCCTTGCCGGTCGCGCCGAGCGAGCCATACAGCTCGGCCTTGACGCTGGCCGTGCTGGCCAGCAGGCCATCGCGGCGCAGGCCTTCGGCGAAGCGCGCGGCGGCGCGCATCGGCCCGACCGTGTGTGAGCTGGAGGGGCCGATGCCGATCTTGAACAGGTCGAAGACGCTCAGTGACATGGTGGTACCTCCTGAACATCCGGGGCCGCTTTGCGGCCCTTTCGCGACACAAGGCCGCTCCTACAGGGATCATTGCCGTCCGTGTAGGAGCGGCCTTGTGTCGTCATCAGGGGCGCAAAGCACCCCTGATGACGACACTCGCTATCAAACGTCCTGGTAGCTCTCGATCGACGGGCAGGCGCAGACCAGGTTGCGGTCGCCGAACACGTTGTCGACCCGGCCCACCGGTGGCCAGTACTTGCCTTCCACCAGGCTCGGCAGCGGGTAGACCGCTTGCTCGCGGCTGTAGCCGTGGGCCCACTCGCCGGCCAGTTCCGCCGCGGTGTGCGGTGCGTTCTTCAGCGGGTTGTCGTCCTTGTCCAGGCTGCCAGTCTCCACCGCACGGATCTCCTCGCGGATCTGGATCATGGCAGCGCAGAAACGGTCCAGTTCCTCCTTGGACTCGCTCTCGGTCGGTTCGATCATCAGCGTGCCGGCCACCGGGAAGGACATGGTCGGGGCGTGGAAACCGAAGTCGATCAGGCGCTTGGCGACGTCGTCGACGCTGATGCCGCTGGTGTCCTTGAGCGGGCGCAGGTCGAGGATGCACTCATGCGCCACCAGGCCGTTGCCGCCGGTGTACAGCACAGGATAGTGCTCTTCCAGGCGACGGGCGATGTAGTTGGCGTTGAGGATCGCCATCTGCGAGGCGCGCTTGAGGCCGGCGCCACCCATCATGCGAATGTACATCCAGGTGATCGGCAGGATGCTCGCGCTGCCGAACGGCGCGGCGCACACGGCGCCTGTGGTGTTCTCCAGCGTCGCGTGGCCAGGCAGGAACGGTGCAAGGTGCGCCTTGACGCCGATCGGGCCGACGCCCGGGCCGCCACCGCCGTGGGGGATGCAGAAGGTCTTGTGCAGGTTCAGGTGCGAAACGTCGCCGCCGAACTTGCCTGGGGCGCACAGGCCGACCATGGCGTTCATGTTGGCGCCGTCGATGTACACCTGGCCGCCGTTGTCGTGAATGATCGCGCAGATCTCGCCGATGGCCTCCTCGAACACGCCGTGGGTCGACGGGTAGGTGATCATGATCGCCGCCAGGCGCTCACGGTGCTCGATGGCCTTGGCGCGCAGGTCGTCGATGTCGACGTTGCCGCGCGCGTCGCAGGCGGTCACCACCACGCGCATGCCGGCCATGTGCGCGGTGGCGGGGTTGGTGCCGTGGGCCGAGGACGGGATCAGGCAGATGTCGCGGTGGCTGTCGCCGCGGCTGCGGTGGTAGGCGCGGATCGCCAGCAGGCCGGCGTACTCGCCCTGGGAGCCGGCGTTGGGTTGCAGCGACACGGCGTCGTAGCCGGTGGCGGCGCAGAGCATGGCTTCCAGTTCGCTGGTCATCTGCCGGTAGCCCTGGCTTTGCGCGGCGGGGGCAAACGGGTGCAGGTTGCCGAACTCGGCCCAGGTCACCGGGATCATCTCGCTGGCGGCGTTGAGCTTCATGGTGCACGAGCCCAGCGGAATCATGCTGCGGTCCAGCGCCAGGTCCTTGTCGGCCAGGCGGCGCAGGTAGCGCATCAGCTCGGTTTCGCTGTGATAGCGGTTGAACACCGGGTGCTCGAGGATGGCCGACTGGCGCAGCAGCTTGGCTGGCAGGCGCTGGGCGACGGTGGCGGCCAGGGTGGCGAAGTCCGGGGCTGCCTGGCCGTCGGCGAACAGCTGCCACAGGGCCTGGACATCGGCCTGGCTGCTGGTTTCGTCCAGCGACAGGCCCAGATGGGTAGTGTCGATTTGGCGCAGGTTGATGCCTTGGGCGCGGGCCTTGTCGTGCAGCTTGCTGGTGTTGGCGCCGGTGGCCAGGGTCAGGGTGTCGAAGAACTCGCCGGTGACGACCTTGACGCCCAGCTTGGTCAGGCCGGTGGCGAGGATCGCGGTCAGTGCGTGGGTGCGCTCGGCGATGCGCTTGAGGCCCGCCGGGCCGTGGTACACGGCGTACATGCTGGCGATGTTGGCCAACAGCACCTGGGCGGTGCAGATGTTGCTGGTGGCCTTCTCGCGGCGGATGTGCTGTTCGCGGGTCTGCATGGCCAGGCGCAGGGCGCTCTTGCCGAAGCGGTCGATCGACACACCGACCAGGCGGCCCGGCATGTCGCGCTTGAACGCGTCGCGGGTGGCGAAGTAAGCCGCGTGCGGGCCACCGAAGCCCAGCGGCACACCGAAGCGCTGGGCGCTGCCGATGGCCACGTCGGCGTCGAACTCGCCAGGTGGCGTCAGCAGGGTCAGGGCCAGCAGGTCGGCGGCCACGGCCACCAGGGCGCCCGCGCCGTGGAAGCGCTGCACCACTTCGCGGTAGTCGAACAGGTCACCGTTGCTTGCCGGGTATTGCAGCAAGGCGCCGAAGTAGGCGCTGACGTCGCTCAGTTCACCTTCATCGCCTACCACTACCTCGATGCCCAGTGGCTCGGCGCGGGTGCGCAGCACGTCGAGGGTCTGCGGGTGGCAGTGCACGGAGGCGAAGAAGGCATGGCTGGCCTTGTTTTTCGAAAGGCGCTTGCAGAAGGTCATGGCTTCTGCGGCGGCGGTGGCTTCGTCGAGCAGCGAGGCGTTGGCGATTGGCAGGCCGGTGAGGTCGCTGATCAGGGTCTGGAAGTTCAGCAGCGCTTCCAGGCGGCCTTGGGAGATCTCTGGCTGGTACGGGGTATAGGCGGTGTACCAGGCCGGGTTTTCCAGGAGGTTGCGCAGGATCGGCGCTGGCGTGTGGGTGTTGTAGTAACCCTGGCCGATGTAGCTCTTGAACAGCTGGTTCTGGCCGGCGATGGCTTTCAATGCGGCGAGGGCGTCGGACTCGCTCTGGCCGTCTTCGCTGCCGAGCACGCTGGTGCCCTTGATGCTGTCGGGGATGACTGCGGCGGTCATTGCTTCCAGCGAGTCGAAGCCCAGCGCGTTGAGCATGGCCTGCTCGTCAGCGGCGCGCGGGCCGATGTGACGGGCGATGAATTCGTTGGCGGTGCCGAGGTTGATGGTCATGGTGCGGTACCTCAGGCGTCGTCGTTGGCTTTGAGCAGACGGTCGTAGGCGTCCTGGTCGAGCAGGGCGGCCACTTGGCTCATGTCGGCGGGGATGAAGCGGAAGAACCAGCCTTCGCCCAGCGGGTCTTCGTTGACCAGCTCGGGGCTGTCGTTGAGGCCTTCGTTGACCGCGACCACTTCACCGGTCAGTGGCATGTACACGCCGCTGGCGGCTTTGACCGATTCCACGGTGGAGGCTTCGGCGCCCTTGTCGTACTGCTGCAGCTCCGGCAGTTGCACATAGACCACATCACCCAGCGCGTTCTGGGCGTAGGCGGTAATGCCCACGGTGACGCTGCCATCGGCTTCGACGCGCAGCCATTCGTGATCTTCGGTGAAACGCAACTCGCTCATGGGAATTCCTCGGGAAGCAGGGGCGTTGGGCGCGGTAGGCTCCGCGCTCTTAAGGTTGGAATTCCCTTAGCAATAATGCGGCCAGCTGTTAAAAAACCTTATTAATCAGATAGTTGAAGATTTTTTTATAGTTTTTTGTCATTTTCGTGGAACGAAATCGATACGAGTGAGCGGGGAATCAAAAGCGTCGAGGGATCAAACCCTTGCAAAGACGCATGCAAATGGGTGTGTAACGATATCGATACGCTGTATTTAAATCGATACGATCGGTGCCGGTTGAATCAAGCTTTGCTTGAAATTCCATATTTGCGCAAGCGCTGGGCGATGGCTGTGTGCGAAGTCTGCAAGCGCCCCGCCAGCTGTCGGGTCGAGGGGTAGCTGGCATACAGCCGCTGCAACAGTTCGCGCTCGAAATCCCCCACCGCCTGTTCCAGGCTGGCGACCTCGCCATCCTGGCCGCGTGCCACCGAGGTGCCGGCGATATCCAGGTCGCCGATATCCACCAGGTTGCTTTCGCAGATGGCCGCGGCGCGGAAGATCACGTTCTGCAACTGGCGCACGTTGCCCGGCCAGGGGTTGGCCAGCAGCGCCGGGTGCGTGGCCGGGGCCAGGCGGCAGGCCGGGCGCTGGATCTGGGTGCAGGCTTGCTGCATGAAAAAGTGCGCCAGTGACAGGATGTCCTGGCCGCGCTCGCGCAGGGGCGGCACCTGCAGGTTGAGTACATTGAGGCGGTAGAACAGGTCCTCACGGAAGGTGCCCTCGGCGACCATGCGCTCGAGGTCGCGGTGGGTGGCGCTGATGATGCGCACATCCACTTTCACCTCGCGGTCGCCACCGACCCGGCGGAAGCTGCCATCGCTGAGAAAACGCAGGAGTTTGGCTTGCAGGTACGGCGACATCTCGCCGATCTCGTCGAGGAACACCGTGCCCTGGTTGGCCAGCTCCATCAAGCCGGGTTTGCCGCCACGTTGCGCGCCGGTGAAGGCGCCCGGGGCATAGCCGAACAGCTCGCTCTCGGCCAGGCTCTCGGGCAGCGCCGCGCAGTTCAGCGCCAGGAACGGCGCGGCATGGCGGCTGCTGATGGCGTGACAGGCGCGGGCCACCAGTTCCTTGCCGGTGCCAGTCTCGCCATGCACCAGCAGCGGCGCGTCGAGGGCAGCCACACGCAGGGCGCGAGCCTTGAGGGTGCGAATCGCCGGGGAATCGCCAAGCATGGCGTCAAAGCCTTCGGCGTGGTCGTGGTGTAGCGCCGACAGGCGCTCGCCCATACGGTTCGGTGGGTAAAGGGTCAGCAGGCCGCCGGCGTGGGTGATCGGCGTGGCATCGAGCAGCAGGCTCTGGCCGTTGAGCTGCATCTCGCGCATGGGCAGGTGGAAATTGTTGTCCAGCAGGGCCTGGAGCAGGTCGGGGTCGGCGAACAGCTCGCCTACCGAGCGTCCGGCCGATTCGCGCCCGCACAGGGCAATCAGTGCCGGGTTGGCCAGCAGCACCTTGCCAGCGCTGTCCACCGCCAGTACTGGGTCGCTCATGGCGGCGAGCAGAGCGTCGAGCTGCAGGTGCCGGCGCTGGCCGGGGAGGATGTCGACCACTTCCACCGATTGCACGCCGCGCACCTCGAACAATGCGTCGTGCAGCTCTTCGAGCACGGCAGGGCTCAGGGTCGGGGCGTCGATGTAGACGTTCGGCGGGACCATCTCCACTGCATCGAGGTTGAGGTTGCGGGCGCCGAGCAGGGCCAGGACTTCCTGGGTGATGCCGACGCGGTCGATGAAGCTGACGTGGATGCGCATGATGAGCGAGGGTTTGGCCGGAATGGGCGTCAGTATGCCTTGCGATGTCGTTCTAGCCCACTATTGCCGGGGCTGCTGCGCAGCCCTTTCGCGGCACAAGGCCGCTCCTACAGGGATCGTACGTACCTGTAGGAGCGGCCTTGTGCCGCGAAAGGTCCCTCGAGGATCACTAAAGATGCTCAGGTTTGATCGGGTCGCCCGATTTAACATCCAGCTTGGCGCGGATGTCTTCGAACATATAGTCATACAGCTTGTGCGGCGAGCCGAGGTTCTCGAACTTCTTCGGCGCTGGCAGGTACGACTGGGCCTTGCGGCTCAACTGCATCAGAAAGCTGGGCAGCACCTGGTCCTTGGCCAGGAAGAACTTCTCATCGACGGCCTTGCCCTCGATGTGGCCATGCATGCGGAACTGGATGCCGCGGCCTTCGCTGGGGTCGGACACGGCCTCGTAGTCGATGCACAGGTCGTAGCTGTGGTCGTTGGTGTTCAGCGCAGTGCGCTCGATATGCACGTGACCGGGTTGATACTGGGCCATGGCGAGGTCCTCCGGAAGGTTGAAAACGGCCGGTGCCAGGCACCGGCCAACTGCGTTCAACGGTAGCTGATTCCCGGCTTGGCGGTGGAAACGCGGGTACCGGCGGTGCCTTTGACGATGTCCTCGATGTTCTCCAGCGAGCTGATTACCGCGACCTTGCCGGTATGCCGGGCGAAATCGCAGGCGGCCTGCACCTTGGGCCCCATGGAGCCGGCGGCAAAGCCCAGCTTCTCGAGCTCGTCGGGGTGCGCCTGGGCGATGGCCTTCTGTGTCGGCTTGCCGAAATCGATGTACGCCGCGTCAACGTCGGTGGCGATGATCAGCAGGTCGGCATCCAGCTGTTCGGCCAGCAGCGCCGAGCACAGGTCCTTGTCGATCACCGCCTCGATGCCCTTGAGCTTGCGGTTTTCGTCGTACATGGTGGGGATGCCGCCACCGCCGGCGCAGATCACGATGCTGCTTTTTTCCAGCAGCCACTTGATCGGGCGGATCTCGAAGATGCGCTTGGGTTTCGGGCTGGCCACCACCCGGCGGTACTTGTCGCCGTCGGGCTTGACCACCCAGCCTTTTTCCTTGGCCAGGCGCTCGGCTTCGTCCTTGGCGTACACGGGGCCGATGAACTTGGTCGGATCCTTGAACGCCGGGTCGTTGGCGTCCACTTCAACCTGGGTGAGCAGCGTGGCGAACGGCACCTCGAAGTCCAGCAGGTTGCCCAGCTCCTGTTCGATCATGTAGCCGATCATGCCTTCGGTCTCGGCGCCGAGCACGTCCAGCGGGTAGGCTTCGTCGGGCTTGTAGGACAGGCCCTGGAGAGACAACAGGCCAACCTGCGGGCCGTTGCCGTGGGCGATGACCAGTTCGTTGCCGGGGTGGATCTTGGCGATCTGTTCGGTGGCGGTGCGGATATTGGCGCGCTGGTTGTCGGCGGTCATCGGCTCGCCGCGGCGCAGCAGGGCGTTGCCGCCCAATGCAACAACGATACGCATGGGGAATGTCCTTCTGATGGTGACGCGGTCCCTGCAGGAGCCGGCTTTACCGGTGAATGCCATTGGCATCGGTGGACCGGTTCGCCAGCAAGGCTGGCTCCTACAGGGGAGCGTGGACTTACAGGTCGGCCAGGGTCGACACCAGGATCGCCTTGATGGTGTGCATGCGGTTTTCCGCCTGCTCGAAGGCGATGCACGCTGGCGACTCGAACACGTCATCGGTCACTTCGATACCGTTGGCCAGGTGCGGGTACTGTTCGGCGATCTGCTTGCCGACCTTGGTGTCGGAGTTGTGGAACGCCGGCAGGCAGTGCATGAACTTGGTGCGAGGGTTGCCAGTGGACTTCATCAGCTCCTTGTTCACCTGGTACGGCAGCAGTTGCTGGATACGCTCGCCCCAGGCCTCGACCGGCTCGCCCATCGATACCCACACGTCGGTGTGGACGAAGTCGACGCCCTTGACCGCGGCTTTCGGGTCTTCGGTCAGGGTGATGCGCGCGCCGCTTTCTTCTGCGTACTTTTTGCAGCGCTCGACCAGGTCGTCATGCGGCCACAGCGCCTTGGGCGCGGCGATGCGCACGTCCATGCCGAGCTTGGCGCCGATCAGCAGCAGCGAGTTGCCCATGTTGTTGCGGGCGTCGCCCAGGTAGGCGTAGCTGATGTCGTGCAGCGGCTTGTCGCTGTGCTCGCGCATGGTCAGCACGTCGGCGATCATCTGGGTCGGGTGGTACTCGTCGGTCAGGCCGTTGAACACCGGCACGCCGGCGAACTTGGCCAGTTCCTCGACGATTTCCTGCTTGAAGCCGCGGTATTCGATGGCGTCGTACATGCGCCCTAGCACGCGGGCGGTGTCCTTCATGCTTTCCTTGTGGCCGATCTGCGAGGAGTTGGGGTCGATGTAGGTGACGTTGGCGCCCTGGTCATAGGCGGCGACTTCGAAGGCGCAGCGGGTGCGGGTCGAGGTCTTCTCGAAGATCAGGGCGATGTTGTTGCCCTTCAGGTGCTGCTGCTCGGTGCCGGTGTACTTGGCCCGCTTGAGGTCGCGGGACAGGTCGAGCAGGTAGCGCAGCTCGCGGGTGCTGTGGTGTTCGAGGCTGAGCAGGTTGCGGTTGTGGATGTTGAACGCCATGACGGTTCTCCTTGGATTCGGTGAGGTATGCCCGGCCGCTGTCTGTTGGACGCGACCGGGTGCAATGGGCGTTAGTAGTCGATAGGGTCGCGGATGATCGGGCAGGTCATGCAGTGGCCGCCGCCGCGGCCCCGGCCCAGTTCGCCGGCGCTGATGGTGATGACCTCGATCCCGGCCTTGCGCAGCAGGGTGTTGGTGTAGGTGTTGCGGTCGTAGCCGATGACCACGCCGGGCTCCACGGCCACCACGTTGTTGCCGTCATCCCACTGTTCGCGCTCGGCGGCGAAGCTGTTGCCGCCGGTCTCGACCACGCGCAGCTTGACCCCCAACTGCTCGCCAACCACCTCGATGAACGACTTGTTCTCGCGGCGCACGTCCATGCCGTAGGGCTTGCTTTCGTCCGGGCGGATGATGAACGGCACGATCTCTCTCACCACTTCCGGGAAGACCGTGACCAGGTCGCGGTCGCAGAAGCTGAACACGGTGTCCAGGTGCATGGCGGCGCGAGACTTGGGCAGGCCGGCGACGATGACTTTCTCCACCGCGCCCTTGGCGAACAGGTTCTGCGCCAGCTGGCCGATGGCCTGGCGCGAGGTGCGCTCGCCCATGCCGATGAGCACGATGCCCTTGCCGATCGGCATCACGTCGCCGCCCTCGAGGGTGGCGTTGCCGTGGTCCTTGTCCGGATCGCCGTACCAGACCTGGAAATCGCCTTTTTCGGTGAACTCCTTGTGGAACTTGTAGATCGCGGTGGTCAGCAGGGTTTCCTGGCGTCGCGCCGGCCAGTACATCGGGTTGAGCGTCACGCCGCCGTAGATCCAGCAGGTGGTGTCGCGGGTGAACTGGGTATTGGGCAACGGCGGCAGGATGAAGCTGGAGTGGCCCAGGTAGTCGTTGTACATCTTGACCACGCTGGCACCCTCGCTTTCCGGCAGGTCCTGGCCGGCCACGCCGCCGATCAGGAATTCGGCCAGGTGGCGCGGGTCGAGGCCTTCGAGCCAGCTGCGTACTTCATTGGTGAGGCCAACGCCGACGGTGTCGGAGGTGATCTTGCGGTCGAGAATCCACTTTAGCGCTTCAGGTTGCTGGACGATGTCGGTCAGCAGGTTGTGCATCTCCAGCACATCGACGCCGCGCTCGCGCATCTTGGTGACGAAGTCGAAGTGGTCGCGCTTGGCCTGGTCGACCCAGATCACGTCGTCGAACAGCAGCTCGTCGCAATTGCTCGGGGTCAGGCGCTTGTGCGCCAGGCCCGGGCTGCAGACCATCACTTTGCGCAGTTTGCCGGCTTCGGAATGGACGCCGTATTTCTGTTTCTCGGTGGACATGGTGAATCCTCCTGTAAAGCGAAGACGTTGGGTTCAGAGAGTCAGGAAGCCATCGTAGAGCCCGTAGGCCGCCACCAGGGCGCCTAGCACCACGGCGGCGAAGATCAGTTTCTCGACGTTGGTGAAGATTGGTTGGCCGACCTCGCGCTTGGCCTTGGCGAATAGAATCGCGCCAGGGGCGTAGAGCAGGGCCGACAGCAGCAGGTATTTCACTCCGCCGGCGTACAGCAGCCAGATGGCATACAGCAGGGCGATGCCGCCGATAATCAGGTCTTTCTTGCGCTCGGCCAGGGCCTGTTCGTAGGTCTCGCTGCGCACCGCCAGGAGCACCGCATAGGCGGCCGACCACAGGTAGGGCACGAGGATCATCGAGGTGGCGAGGTAGATCAGCGACAGGTAGGTGCTGTTGGAGAACAGGGTGATGACCAGGAAGATCTGCACCATGGCGTTGGTCAGCCACAGGGCATTGGCCGGTACATGGTTGGCGTTCTCGCGGCGCAGGAACTCCGGCATGGTATGGTCCTTGGCCGCGGCGAACATGATCTCGGCGCACAGCAGCACCCAGGAGAGCAGGGCCCCGAGCAGCGAGATGATCAGGCCGACGCTGATCAGCACCGCGCCCCAGTGGCCGACCACGTGTTCGAGCACCGCGGCCATCGACGGGTTCTGCAGCTTGGCCAGTTCCGGTTGGGTCATCACCCCCAGCGACAGCACGTTGACCAGCACCAGGAACAGCAGCACGGTGACGAAGCCGATGACCGTGGCCTTGCCCACGTCCGAGCGTTTTTCCGCCCGCGAGGAAAAGATGCTCGCGCCCTCGATGCCGATGAACACCCACACGGTGACCAGCATCATGTTGCGCACCTGGTTCATCACGCTGCCCAGTTCCGGCGTGCCCAGGGCCCAGATATCCGCGGTGAAGATGTCGAGCCTGAAGGCGAACAGGCAGATCAGGGCGAACAGTGCCAGCGGCACGACCTTGGCCACGGTGGTGACCAGGTTGATGAACGCCGCTTCCTTGATACCGCGCAGCACCAGGAAGTGCACCGCCCACAGCAGGATCGACGCGCCGATCACCGCCGCCGGGGTATTGCCTTCACCGAACACCGGGAAGAAGTACCCCAGGGTGCTGAACAGCAACACGAAGTAGCCGACGTTGCCCAGCCAGGCGCTGATCCAGTAGCCCCAGGCCGAGGAGAAGCCCATGTAGTCGCCGAAACCGGCCTTGGCGTAGGCATATACCCCGCCGTCAAGGTCTGGCTTGCGGTTGGCCAGGGTCTGGAATACGAAGGCAAGGGTGAGCATGCCCACCGCGGTGATGGCCCAGCCGATCAGCACGGCGCCGACGCCCGCGCTGGCAGCCATGTTTTGTGGCAACGAAAAGATCCCGCCGCCGATCATCGAGCCGACGACAAGTGCAACAAGTGCACCCAGTTTTAGTTTTCCGGGAGAATCAGACATTTAACGACTCCGTACCAGGAGAAAGTTGACCTCAGAATAAATCTGACGCCTGGATCATTCGCTGACTTAGATCAGTTCATGCCCGCATGAAGGTAAGAAAAATCCCTCACGCGTCTCCTGGAGGATGCCGACAGCTTCGTCGCAGGCCTTGTGCGCTGGCACCTCCATGTCCTTCTAGAGCAAACGCTCCGTTTCGCCTGCGAAATGAGAAGTTAGTCTCTTTTAGGGGTTTCGCAAATTTTTCACAGTAAATAGCGACAGGTTTAGGCGAGCCGCGAGGCACTTCGCACTGTCATGTTTAACAGCGGGGCGGCTATAGACATTTCGGTTATGAGTGCTATAGGTTTAATGGCTCTATTCAATAAAAAACTTGTAACATTTATGTTGGTTAATACGTTCACGCGCACGCGCGCACGAGGAGCCCCATGAGCGAACCGGGACAGAAACTGCGCCTTGGCGCGCTGATCGCGCTGGTGGTCGGATCGATGATTGGCGGCGGGATCTTTTCGTTGCCACAGAACATGGCGGCCCGGGCGGACGTAGGGGCGGTGCTGATCGGCTGGGGCATCACCGCGGTGGGCATGCTGGCGCTGGCCTTCGTGTTTCAGAGCCTGGCCAACCGCAAGCCCGAGCTGGACTCGGGGGTGTATGCCTATGCCAAGGCCGGTTTCGGCGAGTACATGGGCTTTTCCTCGGCCTGGGGTTACTGGATCAGCGCCTGGCTGGGCAACGTCGGTTACTTCGTGCTGCTGTTCAGCACCTTGGGCTTCTACTTCCCGGTGTTCGGCCAGGGCAATACCCCGGTGGCCATCGGCTGCGCCTCGCTGTTGCTGTGGGCCGTGCACTTTCTGGTGTTGCGCGGCATCAAGGAGGCGGCGTTCATCAACCAGGTGACCACCGTGGCCAAGGTGGTGCCACTGCTGATCTTCATCGTCATCGCCGCTGCTGCCTTTCGCGCCGACATCTTCACCCGGGACATCTGGGGCATGAGCAATCCGCAATTCGGCAGCGTCATGGAGCAGGTGCGCAACATGATGCTGGTGACCGTGTTCGTGTTCATCGGCATCGAGGGGGCCAGTGTCTATTCGGGGCGTGCGCTACACCGTTCGGATGTGGGCAAGGCCACGGTGATCGGTTTTCTTGGGGTGCTGGCCCTGCTGGTGCTGGTCAACGTGCTGTCGCTGGGAGTGATGACCCAACCGGAGCTGGCCGGGTTGCAGAACCCGTCGCTGGCCTCGGTGCTGGAGCATATCGTCGGGCCCTGGGGCGCGTTGCTGATCAGTATCGGCTTGGCGGTCTCGCTGCTGGGGGCGTTGCTGTCCTGGGCGCTGCTGTGTGCCGAGATCCTGTTCGCCACCGCGCGTGACAAGACCATGCCGCAGTTCCTGGCGCAGGAGAACGCCAACCATGTGCCGGCCAACGCCTTGTGGCTGACCAACGTGATGATCCAGGGCTTCCTGCTGATCACCCTGTTCTCGGCCGGTACCTACACCAGCCTGATCTACCTGGCCTCGTCGATGATCCTGGTGCCGTACTTCTGGTCGGCGGCTTATGCGGTGTTGCTGACGTTCAAGGGCGAAAGCTACCAGGGGCAGCCGGGGTTGCGGCGCAAGGACATGCTGGTGGCGCTGATCGCGCTGCTATATGCGGTGTGGCTGCTGTATGCCGGTGGGCTCAAATATGTGCTGTTGTCGGCGCTGCTGTACGCCCCGGGGGTGATCCTGTTCGCCCAGGCCAAGCGTGAGCAGGGGCAGATGTTGTTCACCGCCTGGGAGAAGCTGATCTTCGCGGCGGTGCTGGCGGGGGCGGGGTTGGCGGCATATGCCCTGTACTCGGGGTTGTTGAGCCTGTGATCAGGCCGCTCCTACAGGGGATCCGGCAGTCACCACTGGGCAGGCGCTGAGCCAAGCTCGCAGGCTCCACGCGCCCAGCTCATGGTGGCCTCACCCACCTTCAACGGCGCCCTGATGCGCTGTGCTGCGCCCCAAGGTGTGTGTTCGATGCGCGGATTGATGTCCAGCGCCGACTCCGTGGCCAGTGTCAGGTCCTCTTCCACGGTGCCTCGTTCGATCAGCAATGCCGCCGTGCGTGCCAGTGACAGCCTCGACCGGCATCCCTTGCCTCGCCCCAGCGCCCGTATCACTTCGGCCGCCATCAGGTATCCGCTGGCGTGATCCAGCGCCTGCACCGGTAGCGGTACAGGCCGATCCGCCTGGCGCCAGCGCATGCCTTCGCGGGCGATGCCGGTGCTCATCTGCACCAGGCTGTCGAATCCGCGACGGTCTTGCCATGGTCCGCTCCAGCCATAGGCGTTCAGGCTCACATCGATCAGCCCGGGGTTGAGCTGGCGTCGTCGTTCGACACCCAGGTCGAGCCGTTCGAGGGCATCGGCGCGGTAACCGTGTACCAGTACATCAGCCTCGGCCAGCAAGCGCTCGAAGCATTGACGGCCGGCAAGAGTGCGCAGGTCCAGGCGGGCGCAGCGCTTGCCCAGGGTAACCTCGGCGGCCACCGCGGGCTCTTCCCAGTCGGGTGGGTCTATCCGTAGCACGTCGGCACCAAAAGCGGCCAGCAGGCGGGTGGCAATGGGGCCGGCGAGGATGCGGGTGAGGTCGAGGACCTTGATGCCGGCCAACGGTCGATCTGCGCTGCCGCGCCAGGCCAGGGTGGTTGCGGTGAAGACCTGGCGCAGGATCAGCGGTTCCTGGTTCACTGCCAATCCCTGGGGATGCGCGCACCATTCGGGCCAACTGCACATCCGCGCCGCGCAGCCACCGGCTCTCACTACCGCAGCTTCCAGTGCATCGGCGTCCCAGCGGGCGACCTTGTTGGCGACACTGGCGCGGTCGGCTTGGGCACCCAGTACCTGCAGGGCGGCGGTGCGGTGGTGCGCCGCGTTGGTGTGCAGGCGGATCCAGCCGTCGCGGGCCTGATAGTCGCCGGCGATGGCATCCCACAGCGGCGGTGGCTCCCAGCCGCAAGGCCGCAGGCTGGTGGCGAACCAGAAGGACGCCAGGCGGCGGTCGATGTGCACCAGGGGGCAGTGGCCCGTCTGGCCTTGGAGCAGATCGGCCAGGGCCAGGCCGCAGGCGGCGAGACTGGCGGCGGCCAGTTCGGTTACTGCAAATGTGGAGGGCAGGGCGCCGATGCCGTGCCAGCTTACGGCGGTGGGGGAGAGTTGTAGTGAATGGGCGATGCTGTCGAGCAATGGCTGCATGCCGGATCCTCCTTCGTGGATCCCATTGCAGTACATCCGGCGCCGCAGCGCAAATGAATCAACCTTGCAGTTCGACAGCGGCTGGTGGCGTCGGACGTTCCGGGCGCGACCAGATCCAAAGGTTGCCCAGGGCCATGCCACTGATGGCCAGGAACACCGGCCAGCGGTGTTCGAGGAAGGTCAGCATCAACCCGGCGCACAGCAGCATGCTGATTGTCGCGCTGACCTTGGCGCGGCGCTGGATCACCTTGCCGTTGCGCCAGTTGTACAGGATCGGCCCGAATAGCCGGTGGTTCTCCAGCCAGGCCGACAGGCGCGGCGAGCTGCGGGTGGCGGCCCAGGCGGCAAGCAGGATGAATTCGGTGGTCGGCAGCCCGGGGATGACGATGGCGACCAGGCCGATCCCCAGGCTGACATAGGCCAGGATCGCATACAGCAGGCGGGATACTTTGGAGCGGGCGATTCGGGTCATGGTCTCACTGCAACGGTGCGGCCGCCCGCAGGCGGCCGGGTAAAGCGTATCAGGCCAGCGCCGCGTCGGCCGCATAGGCATGCTTGAGCAGCTCGGTGAAGCGCTCGAAGGCAGCGACCGCGCCACGTTCGGCGGCGGCGTCTTCCTCGGGCGACAATTCCAGGCTGTCGAGAATGCGGGTGAACTGCTTCCAGCCCTCGGCACGGCCACCGGCCGGCTCGCCCAGGTGGCGGGCGCCGAAGGTCTCGGACAGCTCCAGGGCCACGGCGCGCTTGATCAGGAACGCGGCGCCCAGTTTGGAGCCTTCGGAGACGAAGATCCAGCCCAGGGCTTCACCCAGGCTGGGTTTGCCCAGCGCGCCGGCGAAAGGTGCCGGGACTTCGGTGTCCAGGTCGGCCAGGTCCAGGCGGGCCTGCTCGGCGCGGCAGCGCTCGGCGAGGTCGGGGACGATGGCGATCAGCTGTGGGTCGGTGTACAGCGCCTGCAGCTCGGACTGGAACAGGTACTGGGCGACGACGAAGCGGGCGAAGCTCTCGCGGCTGTCGAACGGCTTGTGCGACTTGACCAGGGCGTCCAGCTCGGTGTGCGGAGCGTGGGTCACCTGGTTGAGGTGCTGGGAGCGCAGGGCGGCGCGTTCGGAAGAAGGGGCGGTCATGGGGCATCCTTGGAAAATGGGGCTGTCTAGTGACAAGACGAAAGAGAAGACGCGGAACAGTAAAAAAACCTCACCTGCGAAGTGAAATCATTCTCACCGGGTTTGGCGCAGCGCGCGGCAAGCCTGCTCCCACAGGTGGCCCGAGGGCCGAGGGAGCGGGCTTGCCCCGCGACGACGAGCTCAATCGGTCAGATATCCCACACCAGGTTGATGGCGAAGTTGCGGCCAGGCGCGGTCAGGCGATCGAGGTTGGCCGGTTGGGTGACCGCGGCCTCGCTTACTCCCGTGTTGTTGCCGACGCTCGCGTACTTGCGTACATCGTCCCATTGCCAGTACTTCTTGTCGGTCAGGTTGTACAAGCCGCCGTTGATGGTCAGGTCGTCGCTGATCCGATAGAACCCGGTCAGGTCGAGCACGCCATAGCCTGGGGTGCGGAACTCGGAGCTGGAGCCATCGGGGGCGAAGAACTGAGTGTCGTCCACGCGGTTCTTGCGCTTGACCACTGTCCAGTTCAGTTGGGTGCCGTAGTCCACCTGTTCGTAGCCTAGGCCGAACACCCCGGTCAGCGGATTGACGCTGTTCAGCGGCTGGCCGGTATCGTCGTTACGGCCGTAGGCGTAGGCCACCGAGGCGATCGAGTACAGGCCTTGGGGGGCGCCGAATCGGTCCAGGTTCAGGCGGCCTTTGATCTCCGCGCCCTTGATGGTGGCGTGCTTGATGTTGTTGGCCTGGAAGGTCGAGCCCAGGTTGGAGGACTGCACGGCATCTTCGTTGATGAAGTCGCGGTACTTGTTGTAGAAGACCGCCACGTCGAAGTTGCCGGCGTCGAAGTTACCGCGCAGGCCGGTTTCGTAGCTTTTGCTTTTTTCCGGCTCCAGGTTCGAGTTGGGCTCGACCACGTAGCCGCCGGCGAGGTTCTCGAAGCGTCCATACAAGGCTTTGGCGGTCGGCGTGCGGAAACCTTCGGCGTATTGGCCGTACCAGGTGTAGTGGTCATCGAAGGCGTAGGTGACGCCAAGCTTGGGCGAGACGCGGTGCCACTTCTTCTCGGAATCATCCACGCGGTTCGCTGGCGCGCTAGCGCCGTTCTGCAGCCCCAGCAGGTAGGCGTCGGTCATGCGCGGGTCGAGCCGGGTGTAGTCGTAGCGAAGGCCGGGCAGGAAGGTCCACTGGTTCCAGCGGATTTCGTCCTGGGCGAACAGGCTATAGGTATCGACGGTCGGGTCCGGGAAGTCGCTCACGCGCGCCTGGGTGTCGTCCGCGCTGACCTGGCCGATCGCGCGGCATGATCCGCCGACATTCAGGCAGGTACCGGTGCCGCTGCGCGAACCGGTGATCTTCTCGTGCTTGAGGGTAGTGCCGTAGGTCAGCAGGTGATCGGTCGCGCCGATGCTGAAGGCTTTGTCCAGTTGCGCGTCGAGCACCCACTGGCGGTCCTTGTAGGTGGTCTGGCGATCCCGGGCGACCTGGCGGCCGCGAGCGAAGTAGAGTTCGTCGGTAGTTTGGTCGGTCTTGGCGATCTGGTAGTTCAGGCTCCACTTCATGTTGTCGGCCAGCAGGCTGTCCAGCCCGAACTCATGATTGATGCCGAAGCGCTCACGGGTGACGGTATCGTTGCCCTGGCGTGCACGGTAGGCGTTCATCGCCGGGAAACCGGGAACGAACGGCCCGCCAACGGCGCTCAGGACGTTCTGGTCGCGGTCGTCCTTGTAGCGCTCGTACGTCAGCCCCAGGCGCGCGTCATCGGCGTAGTTCCAACCCATCTTGGCCAGGACGTTGGTGGTGCGGACATCCTCGGGGTTGGCCTCGCTGCGGGCAAGGCCGGTACCGCCGTGCTCACCATAGGCGTCGGTCTCGTGGCCGTTGCGCTGGCTCAGGTGCAGCAAGCCGTCGAAATCACCGTGGCGGCCTGCGACGGTGGCCGACGTGAGCCAGCTTTCGTCGGCCGAGCTGTAGCCGGTTTTCAAGCGCGCGCCAACATCCTTGCCGGGTTTGATGATGTCCTCGGGATCGAGGGTGAAGTAGCTGACCGCGCCGCCGATGGCATTGCTGCCGTACAGGACCGAAGCCGGACCACGCAGGATCTCCACGCGCTTGACGATCTCGGGGTCGACGTAGTTGCGCTGGGTCTGGGCATAGGGCCCGTAGAAGAAGCTGTCGGGTACCGACACGCCGTCAACCTGGGTCAGCACCCGGTCGCCGTCGATGCCACGGATGTTGTAACCGTTCAAGCCGCTACGCTGGCCGGTGCCGGATACCGACACGCCGGGCTCGTAGCGCACCAGTTGCTTGATGTCGTTGACGTTCTGCCGGTCCAGTTGCTCGCGGGTCTGCACGCTGACGCTGCTTGGCACCTGGCTGACGTCCTGGGCGCTGCGGGTGGCGCTAACAGTTACCTGCTGCAGGGCGATGACGTTGCTCGCCGCCTGGCGTTCGAGCACCACATTGGCGTTGCCGATCTTCCGATAGCCCAGGCCGGTGCCGCGCAACAGGCGCTGCAACGCCGCTTCCGGCGCCAGTGCGCCCTGTACGCCGGGCGAGGCTATGCCGTCGGCTAGCTCGGCGCTGAAGCCCACCTGCCAGCCGGTGACCTTGCTGAAGGCATTGATCGCTTCGACCAGCGGCTGCTGGCCGATGGCGAAGCGGTAGTCGCCCATGCGCGGGCTGCTGGCCTGGGCCGGCTCCACGGCCAGGGCCGGCAGGCTGCAGGCGCCGCTGGCGAGCAAGGCCAGGGTCAACAGGGACAATTGCCCGCGGCGGCGGGAAGAAGAGGACGGGCGGGTTTGACCTGTGGGCATCGAGAGCGCTCCCTGTCGCGCGAAGTGTTATAGGCAGTGGCTGTTCTCGTTTTCGAACGAGAATCAATCGTATTGGCTATAACGAGACGGGCCAGGGCAGGCGATCGCGTAAAAAAACTTTTGCGTCAGTTGAGAATGACCAGTGCCGGGTATTCGTGCAGCTGTGCCGAAGTGATGTGGGCGAGGGCACGCAGGGTTTCCAGCGGCTGGTCGAGGCGGTAGTTGCCGGTGACCGCGACCTGCTCCAGGTGCGCGTTGCGGCTGATGATCCAGCCGGGGTAGTAGCGGCGTACCTCGGCGAGCACCTGGCTCAGCGGGCAGTTCTCGAATACCAGGCGGCCCTCGACCCAGGCCAGGTCCTTGTGCAGGTCGGGACGCTGGGGCTGGCTGAAACCCTGGGGGCCGACGCTAATGCTGTCGCCGGCGCGCAGGCGGATGCGCTGGTCGCTTGCGCCTTGCAGGTCGACATCGCCGCGCTGCACGCGTACCTGGGCCTCGCCGTCGAGGTAGCGCACGGCGAAATCGGTGTCGCGCACGCTGGCGCGCAACGGCCCGGCCTGCACCTCAAGCGCTGGCTGGCTGCTGGCCGGCACCTGGAAATACGCCTCGCCTTGCAACAGCCGGGCGACCTGGCGGCCATCGCGCACATCGCTGGCGAAGGCCGAGTTGGTGTTGAGCAACACCTGGGCGCCATCGTCCAGTTGCAGGCGCTGGCGTTCGCCGACCACGGTCAGGTGGTCGGCCTGCAAGCGCACTGGCAGGTTGCCGAAGGTGAACAGCCCGACCAGCAGCACGGCGGCGCTGGCCAGCGGTTTCCAGTGGCTGCGCAGGCGCCCGCCCAGCGAACGCTTGCGCTGCTGGTGCAACTGGCCGGCGGCCTGGCGCAACGCAGCGCCGTTCCATAGCGCTTCGGCCTCGACATAGGCTTCGGCGTTTTCGGCATTGGCGCCGAGCCACTGCTCGAAGGCTTGGGTGTCGTCGGGGTCGGCACATTGCAGGCGGATCAACCAGTCCAGCGCTTCTTCGCGGGCACGGGCGCGAGCGTCGGGCGCGGCGGCTGTCGGGCGAGGCGGGGACGGGTCGGTCACGGGGGATCCTTGCGGGGTGCGTTTTTTGCGCATGATCTGCGCAGGCCTGGCGCATGGCAAGAGCTTTGCGCACGTCAGCGGCGAGCGGTCGCATCACTGGTGACGGTCGGCCACGCCCATGCAGATGGCCATGATCAGTTTCAGTTCCTTCTGCACCGTACTGGCCGAAACCTGCAACTGCTCGGCAATTTCCAGGTAGCTGGCGCCATGCAGGCGGCTGAGGATGAAGATGCGTTGCTGGCGTTGGCTGAGCTGGCCCAGGCTCACGCTCAGGTGCTTGAGCAATTGCTCGGCGTGGGCGGCGTCCTCGCTGCTGCCCACGGGGGCGGCGATGTTGTGCAGCACCTGGTCGGGCACGTCGTCGACCAGGGTGCGGGCCTGCACCCGGCGTGCGCGCAGGTGGTCCAGCGCGAGGTTGCGCGCGGTCTGGAAGACGAACGGCTCGAGGTGCTCGATGGGGCGCTCGCCCAAGGCGCGGGTCACCCGCAGGTAGGTTTCCTGCAGCAGGTCCTCGGCCGTACTGGGGTTGCCCACCATGCGCTGCAAGGTACGCAGCAGGCTGAGGCGCTGGACGAGGAAAACTGAGTTGAACCGGGACTGACTCACGGGGAAACCTGGCCGCTGTGGGGTGAATGATAATGCTTATCATCCATGCCTCGGGTCAAGCGTGGAAATGTCACGAGCAGGTAAATATTGCAACCAACGCGATCCCTGTAGGAGCGGTCTTGTGCCGCGACAGGGCTGCATAGCAGCCCCAGGATTTCAGCTACGCAGCTTTTATTGCCGGGGCCGCTTTGCGGCCCTTTCGCGGCACAAGGCCGCTCCTTCAGGGGACACGCAAGCATTCACCTGGCGTTGAACAGCGCCAGGCAGTTGTCGAGCATGCGGTTGGAGAAGCCCCATTCGTTGTCGTACCAGGCCAGCACCTTGAGCATGCGCCCGTTGGCGCGGGTATGGTTGGCGTCGAAGATCGACGATAGCGGGTTGTGGTTGAAGTCGCACGAGACCAGCGGCAGGGTGTTATAGCCCAGCACCCGCGAATGGCGGCTGGCCTCGAGGAACAGCTGGTTGACTTCCTCGGCGCTGGTTTCGCGTTGCAGGTTGACGGTGAGGTCGACCAGCGACACGTTGATCACTGGCACCCGTACGGCCATGCCGGTGAGCTTGCCGGCCAGTTCCGGCAATACCAGGCCGACGGCCTCGGCGGCGCCGGTCTTGCTCGGGATCATCGATTGGGTGGCCGAGCGGGCGCGGTAGGGGTCGCCGTGGTAGACGTCGGTGAGCACCTGGTCGTTGGTGTAGGCGTGGATGGTGGTCATCAGCCCCTGCTCGATGCCGAACTCGCGGTGCAGCACCTGGGCGATCGGCGCCAGGCAGTTGGTGGTGCACGAGGCGTTGGAGATGATCTGGTGCGAGGCGCGCAGCACATCGTGGTTGACCCCGTAGACCACGGTGGCGTCGACCCCCTTGGCCGGGGCGCTGACGATCACCTTGCCGGCCCCGGCGCTCAGGTGCGCGGCGGCCTTGGCGCGTTCGGTGAACAGCCCGGTGCATTCGAACACCACGTCGATGGCCAAGGTTTTCCAGGGCAGCTCGGCAGGGTTGCGGATGGCGCTGACGGCGATGCGGTCGCCATTGACGGTGAGGCTTTCGTGGTCGGCCTCGACAGCGGCGTCGAAGGTGCCGTGGACGCTGTCGTACTTGAGCAGGTGGGCGTTCATCGCGCTGTCGCCCAGGTCGTTGATGGCGACGACCTGCAGGTCCTGGCGGTAGCCCTGCGTGTACAGTGCGCGCAGGACGTTGCGTCCGATGCGGCCGAATCCGTTGATGGCGATGCGTAGGGTCATGGTATTACCTCTGGCAGTCGGGTGAAGCCTGTGGCACAAAGGACAGCTTCACTGAAACGGTTTTGTTGTTGGAATTACAAGATTATTCACCGAGAGATAGAAAACAAGCCTTTTTGCTGGCAGTATTTTGTTTAAACATACAACGAGTGGTTGGGTTGTCTCCTTCTCGAGCGGTGCTGGCGCCTTTTCCTAGAGACTAGGTCGCAATCGTTTGGAGGGAAAATGCCCCAGTAAGCCGCCCCACAGTTAGCCTGGAGTCCAGTACATGCATCCGCGCATCCTTGAGGTTACCGAACGGCTGATCGCCCGCAGCCGCCGTACCCGTGAACGCTACCTTGAGCTGATCCGTGGGGCGGCCAGTGACGGACCCATGCGCGCCCAGTTGCAGTGCGCCAACTTCGCCCATGGCGTGGCCGGCTGCGGTGGGGACGACAAGCAGACCCTGCGGCTGATGAACGCCGCCAACGTGGCCATCGTCTCGGCCTATAACGACATGCTCTCGGCGCACCAGCCGTACCAGCACTTCCCCGAACAGATCAAACAGGCGCTGCGCGAAGTCGGTTCGGTCGGCCAGTTCGCCGGCGGCGTGCCGGCCATGTGCGACGGCGTCACCCAGGGCGAGCCGGGCATGGAGCTGGCCATCGCCAGCCGTGAAGTGATCGCCATGTCCACTGCCATCGCGCTGTCGCACAACATGTTCGACGCCGCGCTGATGCTGGGCATCTGCGACAAGATCGTGCCCGGCCTGATGATGGGCGCCCTGCGCTTCGGCCATCTGCCCACCGTGTTCGTGCCGGGCGGGCCGATGGTCTCCGGCATTTCCAACAAGGAAAAGGCCGATGTGCGCCAGCGCTACGCCGAGGGCAAGGCGAGTCGCGAGGAATTGCTCGAATCGGAAATGAAGAGCTACCACGGCCCAGGCACCTGCACCTTCTACGGCACTGCCAACACCAACCAACTGGTGATGGAGGTGATGGGCTTGCATCTGCCGGGCGCCTCGTTCGTCAATCCCTACACGCCGCTGCGCGATGCCCTTACCGTCGAGGCTGCGCGCCAGGTCACGCGCATGACCAAGGCCAGTGGCAGTTTCATGCCCATTGGCGAGATCGTCGACGAGAAGGCGCTGGTCAACTCGATCGTCGCCCTGCACGCCACTGGCGGCTCGACCAACCATACCCTGCACATCCCGGCCATCGCCCAGGCCGCCGGCATCCAGCTGACCTGGCAGGACATGGCCGACCTGTCCGAGGTGGTGCCGACGCTGTCCCACGTCTACCCCAACGGCAAGGCCGACATCAATCACTTCCAGGCCTCTGGCGGGATGGCTTTCCTGATTCGCGAGCTACTCGACGCGGGCCTGTTGCACGAGGACGTCAACACCGTGGCCGGGCATGGCCTGCGCCGCTACACCCAGGAGCCGTTCCTCGAGGATGGCCGCCTGGTCTGGCGCGAAGGGCCGCAGCACAGCCTCGACGAAAGCATCCTGCGCCCGGTGGCGCGGCCGTTCTCCGCCGAGGGCGGTTTGCGGGTAATGGAAGGCAACCTTGGCCGTGGCGTGATGAAGGTTTCCGCCGTGGCGCCCGAGCACCGGGTAGTCGAGGCGCCCGCCCGGGTGTTCCACGACCAGCAGTCGCTGGCCGATGCGTTCAAGGCCGGTGAGCTGGAGCGTGATTTCGTCGCCGTGGTGCGTTTCCAGGGGCCGCGCTGCAACGGCATGCCCGAGTTGCACAAGCTGACGCCGTTCCTCGGCGTGTTGCAGGATCGCGGCTACAAGGTGGCGCTGGTCACCGACGGACGCATGTCTGGCGCCTCGGGCAAGATCCCGGCGGCCATCCACGTCTGCCCGGAGGCTTTCGATGGTGGCCCGCTGGCGCGGGTACGCGATGGTGATATCGTGCGCGTCGATGGTGCCGAAGGCACGCTGCAGATCATGGTCTCGGCCCAGGAGCTGGCCGACCGTGAACTGCCTGCGCCACCCAAGGGTAACGACCTGGGCTGCGGGCGTGAGCTGTTCGGTTTCATGCGTGTGGCGTTCAGTTCCGCCGAGCAAGGCGCGAGCGCCTTCACCTCGGCTCTGGAGAACCTCGAATGAAGGCCTTGCTGGTCGGCGACATCGGCGGCACCAACGCGCGTTTCGCCGTGTGGCGCGACAATGAACTGCAGGCGGTCCAGGTGCTGGCCACCGCCGACTACACCAGCCCCGAACAGGCCATCGAGGCCTACCTGGCCGACCAGGGTATCGCCCGTGGCGGCCTGGCGGCGGTGTGCCTGGCGGTGGCAGGCCCCGTGGACGGCGACGAATTCCGCTTTACCAACAACCACTGGCGCCTGAGCCGCAGCGCGTTCTGCCAGACACTGCAGGTCGATCGCCTGTTGCTGATCAACGATTTTTCCGCGATGGCGCTGGGCATGACCCGCCTGCGCGCAGGCGAATTTCGTGAAGTCTGCGCAGGCCAGCCCGATCCATCGCGCCCGGCGCTGGTGATCGGCCCCGGTACCGGCCTCGGCGTGGGCAGCCTGCTGCGCCACGGTGAGCACTGGCTGGCGCTGCCGGGGGAGGGCGGGCATGTCGACCTGCCGGTGGGCAATGCCCGCGAAGCGGCGATTCACCAGGAAATCCATCGGCAGATCGGCCATGTCAGTGCCGAGACCGTGCTCAGTGGCGGTGGGCTGGTGCGCCTGTACCAGGCCATCTGTGCGCTCGATGGTGCTGCGCCGACGCACAAGACCCCAGCGCAGATCACCGACGCGGCGCTGGCCAACGAGCCACGGGCGCTGGCGGTGGTCGAGCAGTTCTGCCGGTTTCTCGGCCGGGTGGCGGGCAACAATGTGCTCACCCTCGGGGCGCGGGGTGGCGTCTACATTGTCGGTGGCGTGATTCCCCGTTTCGCCGAATTGTTCCTGCGCAGCGGCTTTGCCGCGAGCTTCGCCGACAAGGGCTGCATGAGCGGGTATTTCGCCGGGGTGCCGGTATGGCTGGTGACGGCGGAGTTTTCCGGGTTGCTGGGGGCCGGGGTGGCTCTGCAGCAGGCGCTGGACCTCTAATAGCCGGGGCCGCAAAGCGGTCCCCACAGCAGGCATCAAGATCTGCGTTTACAAAAGGACTGACCATTGTGACCACTGCCGGCAAATCGATCCTGATGGTCGACGACGACCAGGACATCCGCGAACTGCTGCAGACCTACCTCGCCCGCTGCGGCCTGCAGGTGCACGCCGAACCTGACGGCCAGGGCTTTCGCCGCGCCCTGGACGCCAACCCCTACGACCTGGTGATCCTCGACGTGATGCTGCCCGACGAAGACGGCTTCAGCCTGTGTCGCTGGGTTCGCCAGCACCCGCGCCAGGCGCGGGTGCCGATCATCATGCTTACCGCCAGCTCCGATGAAGCCGACCGGGTCATCGGCCTGGAACTGGGCGCCGATGACTACCTCGGCAAACCCTTCAGCCCGCGTGAGTTGCAGGCGCGGATCAAGGCCTTGTTGCGCCGTGCCGATTTCGGCCAGGCGGCGCCGGCCAGTGCGGTGCTGGCCTTCGATGACTGGCGCCTGGACACGATCAGCCACCGCCTGTTCCACCGCGACGGCGAAGAGGTGATCCTCTCTGGCGCCGACTTCGCCCTGCTCAAACTGTTTCTCGACCACCCGCAGCAGATCCTCGACCGCGACACCATCGGCAACGCCACCCGGGGCCGCGAGCCGATGCCGCTGGACCGTATCGTCGACATGGCGGTCAGCCGCCTGCGCCAGCGCCTGCGCGACACGGAAAAACCACCCCGGCTGATCCGCACCGTGCGTGGCAGCGGCTACCTGCTGGCGGCCAATGTCTGCCCGGCCTGACGAGCGTCGCTGGCGCCTGCTGCCGCGCTCGCTGCTGGGGCGCATGCTGCTGCTTACCTTGCTGGTGGTGTTGCTGGCCCAGGGCCTGTCCAGCGTGATCTGGGTCGCGCAGTTGCGCGCCAGCCAGCTGCAGGGCCTGCGCGCCAGCGCCAGCAGCCTCGCGCATTCGATGAGTGCCAGTGTCAGTTACTTCCGCTCGCTGCCGGTGGCCTACCGGCCCATGGTGCTGGACCAGTTGCGCAGCATGGGCGGCACGCGCTTCTTCGTCTCGCTCAACGTCAAACCGCTGGAAATGCCGGTGTTGCCGATCACCCCGCGCAAGCAGGCGGTGATCGACGTATTCCAGGAGGTGCTGCACGAGCGCCTTGGCCAGCAGATGGAGATCTCCGTGGAGTTCGTCAGCCCCGACGATCTGCGCATCTTCAACAGCGGCCTGAAACTCGATGAGCTGCCCCGCTCCTGGGCGCACTATTCGCTCACCCTCGAGCCGCTCAACCCGCCGGTGCTGGTGACCCAGATCCGCCTCGGCGAGGGCGAGTGGCTGTACATCGCCTCGCTGCTGCCCGAGCCCTACACCAGCCTCGAGGCCGAACGCCTGCCGCGTCAGCAGATCGGCTTCATTGCCCTGACCACCGTGCTGTTGCTGCTGTTCATCGGCCTGCTGGTGCACTGGCAGAGCCGACCGCTCAAGCGCCTGGCACGGGCGGCGCGGGAAATGTCGCTGGGCGCCGACGTGGCCCCGGTGGCCGAAGGCGGCGGCAGCGAGGTGGTCGAGGTGGGGCGGGCGTTCAACAGCATGCGTGAACGGATCAGCCGCTACCTGACCGAGCGTTCGCAGCTGTTCAGCGCCATTTCCCATGACCTGCGCACACCGATCACGCGCCTGCGCCTGCGCGTGGAACTGCTCGAGGACGAAAAGCTGCAGGCCAAGTTCAGCCGCGATCTCGACGAGCTGGAGCTGCTGGTCAAGGGCGCGCTGCAATGCGTCAAGGACACCGATATCCACGAGAACATCGAGCCGATCGATCTCAACCAGGTGCTGGAGATGCTGGCCGAGCCTTATCTCGGCGATGGGCGCATCACCGTGGAGGGGCAGGCATTGGCACCGTACCCCGGCAAATCGCTGGCGTTGCGCCGCTGCATCGGCAACCTGATCGACAACGCCATCAAGTACGGCGAGCGCGCGCAGCTGCGTATCATCGATACCGCCGAGAGCTTCGTGCTGCAGGTGGACGACCAGGGGCCGGGGGTGCCGGAACAGCGCCTGGAACAGGTATTCGAACCGCACTTCCGCCTGGCCGGGCAGCAGCAGGGCTATGGGTTGGGGCTGGGGATCGCGCGCAACATCGCTCACAGCCATGGTGGCGAGGTGAGCCTGGTCAACCTGCGTGAAGGGGGATTGCGGGTGACCTTGTACCTGCCGCGTACAGCCGAATGAGCCCTTGCCCCGCGATAAAGACTTGGATGTAACGATGTGGTGACAATCGAGTCGGTCTTCGTGACATGCCAGCCAGGACGGCTGACTAGAATCGGCTGACAACAACAAGGAAGACCTCGCCCATGGCCAACCGCTGGATCGACTCCCCGACACACCATGCATGGCTCGACGCCGAGGCCCTGCGCCTGCTCGCCTTCGCCAGGGCCTCGCGCCTGCCCCAAGGTTTCGGCAACCTCGATGACCAGGGCCGGCTGCCCCGTGGGGCCCTGGCCGAAACCATGAACACCGCGCGCATGAGCCACAGCTTCGCCCTGGCGCATATCCAGGGTGTTCCGGGTTGCCGCGAGCTGGTCGAACATGGCATCGGCGCCCTGCAAGGCCCGTTGCGCGACCTGGAGCATGACGGCTGGTACGCGCAGCCCGAAGGTCATGGCGACACCGGCAAGGCCGCCTACCTGCATGCCTTCGTCGCCCTTGCCGCCAGCTCGGCGGTGGTGGCGGGCATCAGCCAGGCGTCGGCGTTGCTGGAGGCGGTCACCCAGGTCATCGAGCAGCGCTTCTGGTGCGAAGAGGAGGGCGCCCTGCGCGAGTCGTTCTCCCGCGACTGGCTGCACGCGGAGGCCTACCGGGGCGCCAACAGCAACATGCACGGCGTCGAGGCCTTCCTCGCCCTGGCCGACGTCACCTGCGACACGCAGTGGTTGCTGCGCGCCCAACGGATCGTCGAGCGCTTGGTCCTGGCCCGCGCCGCCGACGACAGTATGCGCGTCACGGAGCATTTCGATGCGCAGTGGCAGGCGCTCCCCGACTACAACCGCGAAAACCCCGCCGATGGCTTCCGTCCCTACGGGACCACGCCGGGCCACGCCTTCGAATGGGCGCGCCTGTTACTGCACCTGGAGGCGGCCCTGCAAAGGGCGCGACTGCCTGCGCCCGCGTCCTTGCTGCCAGCCGCCCGGAGCCTGTTCGACAGCGCCTGTCGCCACGCCTGGCAGGCAGATGGCATGCAGGGGCTGGTCTACACCCTGGACTGGCACGATCGCCCGGTGGTGCGCGAGCGCCTGCACTGGGTGCATGCCGAGGCCTGTGCCACTGCCGCGGCGCTGTTGCGACGTACCGGTGAAGCCCAGTACGAACACTGGTACCGCTGCTTCTGGGACTTCATCGCCAGCCACTTCATCGACCGCGCCCACGGCGGCTGGCACCACGAACTCGACCCGGCCCTGCTGCCCAGTGCGCGCATCTGGGGCGGCAAGCCTGACCTCTACCACGCCTACCAGGCCCTGCTGCTGCCACGCCTGCCGCTGGCGCCGAGCCTGGCCACGGCTCTGGCTTTGTAACCAGACGATGACATTCGCGCATCCGTTCGTTACCTGGCGCCGGGCGCGAGCTCCCTACACTCCATGCCATGCAAGCGACAGTCTTGCCTCGCATAACAACAAGAAAGGTAATCCCATGCATCCGACGCTTCGTCTCGCCGCCGCGATCTCCTTCGCTTCCCTGTTCTCCCTCAGTGCCCAGGCCGCCGATTCCAAAGGCAGCGTGGAAGTCGTCCATTGGTGGACCTCCGGCGGCGAGAAGGCCGCGGTCGACGTGCTCAAGGCGCAGGTCGAGAAGGACGGCTTCACCTGGAAGGGCGGCGGGGGGGGTGGGGGGGGGGCCGCCCCCCCCATGACCGTGCTCAAGAGCCGCGCCGTGGCCGGCAACCCGCCCGGGGTCGCGCAGATCAAGGGCCCGGATATCCAGGACTGGGCCGCCACCGGGCTGCTCGATCCCGACGTGCTCAAGGGCGTGGCCAAGGACGAGAAATGGGACGGCCTGCTCGACAAGAAAGTCGCCGACACCGTGAAGTACGACGGCGACTACGTGGCCGTGCCGGTGAACATCCACCGTATCAACTGGCTGTGGATCAACCCGGAAGTGTTCAAGAAGGCCGGTATCGACAAGGCTCCGACTACCCTCGATGAATTCTACGCCGCCGCCGACAAGCTCAAGGCCGCCGGTTTCATCCCACTGGCCCACGGTGGCCAACCATGGCAGGACAGCACCGTGTTCGAGAATGTGGTGCTCTCGGTGATGGGCGTCGAGGGGTACAAGAAGGCCCTGGTCGAGCTGGACGAAAAGGCCCTGACCGGCCCCGAGATGGTCAAGGCGCTCAGCGAGCTGAAGAAGGTCGCCACCTACATGGACCCTGACGGCAAGGGCCAGGACTGGAACCTTGAAGCGGCCAAGGTCATCAACGGCAAGGCCGGCATGCAGATCATGGGCGACTGGGCCAAGAGCGAATGGACCCTGGCGAAGAAGACCGCCGGCAAGGACTACCAGTGCGTGGCCTTCCCAGGCACCGACCAGGCCTTCCTCTACAACATCGACTCGCTGGTGGTGTTCAAGCAGAAGGACAAGGGTACCGCGGCAGGCCAGCAGGACATCGCCCGCAAGGTCCTGGGCGAGGACTTCCAGAAGGTCTTCAGCATCAACAAGGGCTCGATCCCGGTGCGTAACGACATGCTCGCCGACATGGGCAAGTACGGCTTCGACAGCTGTGCCCAGACGGCAGCCAAGGACTTCCTGGCCGACGCCAAGTCCGGCGGCCTGCAACCGAGCATGGCGCACAACATGGCCACCACCCTGGCGGTACAGGGGGCGTTCTTCGATGTGGTGACCAACTACATCAACGATCCCAAGGCCGATCCGGCCGACGCGGCGAAGAAGCTGGCCGCAGCCGTCAACGCCGCCAAGTAAGGATCTGACGGCCCTATCGCCGGCAAGCCGGCTCCCACAGGTACAGTGATCAGCCTGAGCACACCTGTACCTGTGGGAGCTGGCTTGCCAGCGATGAGGCGCGTGCAGGCAATCTCGCATCGGGAACCCAGATCATGACCACAGCAACCGCCCGCCTGCGGGCCTCACCCCTGGACGCGCTGCAGCGCTGGCTGCCGAAACTGGTGCTGGCGCCGAGCATGTTCATCGTCCTGGTGGGTTTCTACGGCTACATCCTGTGGACCTTCGTCCTCTCGTTCACCACCTCGACCTTCCTGCCCACCTACAAGTGGGCAGGCCTGGCGCAGTACGCCCGGCTGTTCGACAACGACCGCTGGTGGGTGGCGAGCAAGAACCTGCTGCTGTTCGGCGGGCTGTTCATCGGCATCACCCTGGCCATCGGCGTGTTCCTTGCCGTGCTGCTCGACCAGCGCATCCGCCGCGAAGGCTTCATCCGCACCATCTACCTGTACCCCATGGCGCTGTCGATGATCGTCACCGGTACCGCCTGGAAGTGGCTGCTCAACCCCGGCATGGGCCTGGACAAGCTGCTGCGTGACTGGGGCTGGGAAGGCTTTCGCCTGGACTGGCTGATCGACCCCGACCGGGTGGTCTACTGCCTGGTGATCGCGGCCGTGTGGCAGGCCTCGGGCTTCATCATGGCGATGTTCCTCGCCGGCCTGCGCGGCGTCGACCAGTCGATCATCCGCGCCGCCCAGCTCGATGGCGCCAGCCTGCCGCGCATCTACTGGACCGTGGTGCTGCCCAGCCTGCGCCCGGTGTTCTTCAGCTCGCTGATGATCCTCGCGCACATCGCGATCAAGAGCTTCGACCTGGTCGCGGCGATGACCGCGGGCGGGCCGGGCTACTCCTCGGACCTGCCGGCGATGTTCATGTATTCGTTCACCTTCAGCCGTGGGCAGATGGGCATGGGCTCGGCCAGCGCCATCCTCATGCTGGGCGCGATCCTGGCGATCATCGTCCCCTACCTGTACTCCGAACTGCGGGGCAAACGCCATGACTAGTCCTGTCGACAAACCCGCGCTGAACCTCAGCCGCATCGCCATCCACGCGGTGCTGCTGCTGGCGGTGCTGCTGTACCTGGTGCCACTGGTGGTCATGCTGCTGACCAGCTTCAAGACCCCCGAGGACATCGGCAGCGGCAACCTGCTGAGCTGGCCGGCGGCGTTCAGCGGCATCGGCTGGGCCAAGGCCTGGGCCACGGTCAACGGCTACTTCCTCAACTCGATCCTGATCACCGTGCCGGCGGTGCTGATCTCCACGGCCATCGGCGCGCTCAACGGCTATGTGCTGTCGATGTGGCGCTTCCGTGGCTCGCAGCTGTTCTTCGGCCTGCTGCTGTTCGGCTGCTTCCTGCCGTTCCAGACCGTGCTGCTGCCGGCCTCGTTCACCCTCGGCAAGCTCGGCCTGGCCAGCACCACCAGCGGCCTGGTGCTGGTGCATGTGGTGTACGGCCTGGCCTTCACCACATTGTTCTTCCGTAACTACTACGTGAGCATCCCCGAGGCGCTGGTCAAGGCCGCGCGCCTGGACGGCGCCGGGTTCTTCACCATCTTCGGGCGGATCATCCTGCCGATGTCGACGCCGATCATCATGGTCTGCCTGATCTGGCAGTTCACCCAGATCTGGAACGACTTCCTGTTCGGCGTGGTGTTCTCCAGCGGCGACTCGCAACCGATCACCGTGGCCTTGAACAACCTGGTCAACACCAGCACCGGGGCCAAGGAATACAACGTCGACATGGCCGCGGCGATGATCGCCGGGCTGCCGACGCTGCTGGTCTACGTGATTGCGGGCAAGTATTTCGTGCGCGGGCTGACCGCCGGCGCGGTCAAGGGGTAAGTCATGGCAACACTCGAGCTTCGCAATGTGCACAAGACCTACGGCGCGGGCCTGCCGGACACGCTCAAGGATATCCAGCTGGCGATCAAGGACGGCGAGTTCCTGATCCTGGTCGGGCCCTCGGGCTGCGGCAAGTCGACGCTGATGAACTGCATCGCCGGCCTGGAAAGCATCAGCGGCGGGGCGATCCTCATCGACGACGAGGACGTCAGCGGCATGAGCCCCAAGGATCGCGACATCGCCATGGTGTTCCAGTCCTACGCGCTGTACCCGACCATGAACGTGCGCGACAACATCGCCTTTGGCCTGAAGATCCGCAAGCTGCCCCAGGCGGCCATCGACGAAGAGGTGGCGCGGGTCGCCAAGCTGCTGCAGATCGAGCACCTGCTGGGGCGCAAGCCCGGGCAGCTGTCCGGCGGCCAGCAGCAGCGCGTGGCCATGGGCCGGGCGCTGGCGCGGCGGCCGAAGATCTACCTGTTCGATGAACCGCTGTCGAACCTCGACGCCAAGCTGCGGGTGGAGATGCGCACCGAGATCAAGCTGATGCACCAGCGGCTGAAGACCACCACGGTGTATGTCACCCATGACCAGATCGAGGCCATGACCCTGGGCGACAAGGTGGCGGTGATGAAGGACGGCATCATCCAGCAGTTCGGCACCCCGCAGCAGATCTATAACGACCCGGCCAACCTGTTCGTCGCCAGCTTCATCGGTTCGCCGCCGATGAACTTCATCCCGGTGCGCCTGAGCCGCCAGGAAGGCCGGGTGCTGGCCCTGCTCGACAGCGGCCAGGCGCGCTGCGAGCTGCCGCTGGGCGTGGCGGCGGATGAGCTGGAGGGGCGTGAGGTGATCCTTGGCGTGCGTCCGGAGCAGATCAGCCTGGGCACGGCGCAGGGCAATGGCCTGCCGGGTATCCGCGCCGAGGTGCAGGTTACCGAGCCCACCGGGCCGGACCTGCTGGTGTTCGTCACCCTCAACCAGACCAAGGTCTGCTGTCGCCTGGCGCCCGATGTGGCATGCCAGGTCGGTGACAGCCTCAACCTGCAATTTGACCCGGCACGGGTGCTGCTGTTCGACGCAGCCAGTGGCGAACGCCTGGATCTGAGGGCCGATGACAATGCGGTGAAGGACAACGTGGCTCGCTTCAAGGGCCGTTGAATCGTCTACAACAATGCATAACAAGAAAAGAGGACGTTAAGGGATGGAACAGCGCAATCGCATCACAACCCTGGGCTCGCTGGCGCTGCTGGCGGTGGTCGGCAGCAGCGGGGCCCAGGCCGCCGAGGCTTTCTCGTCGGAGTCCAAATGGATGACCGGCGACTGGGGCGGCACCCGCACCGAGCTGCTGGAGAAGGGCTACGACTTCACCCTCGACTATGTGGGGGAGGTGGCTGGCAATCTGCACGGCGGCTACAACGATGACAAGACAGCCCGCTACAGCGACCAGTTCGCCCTGGGCGCGCACCTGGACCTGGAGAAGATCTTCGGCTGGAAGGACACCGAGTTCAAGCTGGCAATCACCGAACGTAGCGGCCGCAACCTGTCCAACGACCGCATCAGCGACCCACGTGCCGGGCAGTTCAGCTCGGTGCAAGAGGTCTGGGGCCGTGGCCAGACCTGGCGCCTGACCCAGATGTGGATCAAGCAGAAGTACTTCGATGGGGCCCTGGATGTGAAATTCGGCCGCTTCGGCGAGGGCGAGGACTTCAACAGCTTCCCCTGCGACTTCCAGAACCTGGCGTTCTGCGGCTCGCAGGTAGGCAACTGGGTTGGCGGCATCTGGTACAACTGGCCGGTCAGCCAGTGGGCGCTGCGGGTCAAGTACAACATCACCCCGGAATTCTTCGTCCAGGTCGGCGCCTTCGAGCAGAACCCGTCGAACCTGGAGACCGGCAACGGCTTCAAGCTCAGCGGTAGCGGCACCAAGGGCGCGATCCTGCCGGTGGAGGCGGTGTGGTCGCCCAAGGTCAACGGCCTGCCCGGCGAGTACCGCTTGGGTTACTACTACAGCACCGCCAAGGCCGACGACGTGTACGACGACGTCAACGGCAACCCGCAGGCGCTGACCGGAGCGGCGTTCAAGTCGCGCTCCAGCAAGCATGGCTGGTGGGTGGTGGCGCAGCAGCAAGTCACCGCCCAGGCCGGCGACGTCAACCGCGGCCTGAGCCTGTTCGCCAACTTCACCGTGCACGACAAGGCCACCAACGTGGTCGACAACTACCAGCAGGTCGGCCTGGTCTACAAGGGCGCCTTCGATGCCCGGCCCAAGGACGACATCGGTTTCGGCATCGCCCGTATCCACGTCAACGACGACGTGAAGAAGCGTGCCGAACTGCTCAACGCCCAGTCCGGCATCAACGACTACGACAACCCAGGCTTCGTGCCGCTGCAACGCACTGAATACAACGCCGAGCTCTACTACGGCTTCCATGTCACCAACTGGCTGACCGTGCGCCCCAACCTGCAGTACATCAAGAGCCCAGGCGGGGTCGACGAGGTGGACAACGCGCTGGTCGCGGGCTTGAAGATTCAGTCGTCATTCTGAGAAAAATTGTTGTAAATTTACGCCATCCATTTGGCCTCCCACTCACCACTGGTCAGCAGTGGTGAGTGGGACCAGGCCAAGACAGCGCTATCTCGAACAACAAAAGAGCTTGGAACCATGCCTGAACATCCGCTACATCGCTTCTTCACTGGGCAAAGGCCCCGGCCAACCTTCGAGTGGGAGCGTTACCAGCAGCGCGATGTCCTGATCATCGATCATCCCCGTTGCCAGGCGGTGTTCAGCCGCCAGGGCGGGCAGTTGCTGCATTTCCAGCCGGCCGGTGAAAAGCCCTGGCTGTGGTGCGCCGAGCAATGGCCGCAGGTTGGCGCCATACGTGGCGGCGTGCCGGTATGCTGGCCCTGGTACGGTCGCCATCCCAGCGAGGACCTGTGGCCGGCCCACGGTTGGGCGCGGCTTCTGGACTGGAAGCTGGTCGACAGCCGCGAGGATGAGGAGGGCGTGAGCCTGACCTGGCGCCTGGACCTGTGCGACTGGCAGGTCGACTTGCACGCCCGCCTGGGCGCGAGCATGGAACTGAGCCTCTGCACCGAGCACCAGGACAGCGAGCCCTGTCAGCTGAGCCATGCGCTACTGGCCTATTGGCGCATCAGCGACGTGTCGAAGATAGCGCTGTCTGGGCTCGAGGACATCGACGGCTATGATCGCCTCAATCGGCAGGCCTGCCGCGAAGATGGCGCGCTGACGCTCAAGGGCGGCTGCCAGAAGGTCTACCCGGGCACGCCGCGGGTGCAGTTGCAGGATCCGGCCTGGCAGCGTGAGCTGTGCATCGATACCGGAGACAGCGACGACACCGTGGTCTGGCACCCGGGCAACCGGCCATTGATGGGCGTGAGCGGGCGCGAGTGCCAGGGGTTCGTCTGCGTCGAGGTCGCCAGTGGCAGCGATGAGGGCCTCAGCCTGGCCCCGGGCGAGCGGGCACACCTGCGCTTGCAGGCGCACCGGCTCAGCTGAGGTCGTCGTCGGCGACCGGATAGCGGCTGGCGTTGAGGCTTTCCTTGATCTTGCGCAGGTGCGGCTGGAAGTCCACGCCGCGGCGCAGGGTCATGCCGGTGGCCAGCACATCGAGCACGGTGAGCTGGATGATCCGCGAGGTCATCGGCATGTAGATGTCGGTGTCTTCGGGCAGCGGCAGGAACAGGCTCAAGCTGCAGGCCTGGGCCAGCGGCGAGCCGGCGGCGGTGATGCCGAGTACCGAGGCGCCGTTCTCCCGTGCCAGGCGCGCCACCTCGACCAGCTCGCGGGTGCGCCCGGTGTAGGAGATGATCACGAACAGATCACCGGTATGCGCCACCGAGGCCAGCATGCGCTGCATCAGCACATCGGCATGGGCCGTCACCGCCAGGTTGAAGCGGAAGAACTTGTGCTGGGCGTCCAGGGCCACCGGGGCCGAGGCGCCGAGGCCGAAAAAGTGGATCTGCCGGGCCTGGATCATCATGTCCACGGCGCGGCTGACCTGTTGCGGGTCGAGCGCCTGGCAGGCGCTGTCCAGCGAGGCGATGGCGCTGCCGAAGATCTTCTGGGTATAGGCCGCCGGGTCGTCGTCGGCCTCCACCGCGCGGCTGACGTAGGCGGCGCCGCTGGCCAGGCTTTGCGCCAGTTGCAGCTTGAGCTCGGGGTAGCCGCTGACGCCGAACGAGCGGCAGAAGCGGTTGACGGTCGGTTCGCTGACCTTGGCGGCCTGGGCCAGGGCGGCGATGCTGAAGCGGGTGGCCTGTTGCGGGTTGAGCAGGATGACTTCGGCGACTTTGCGCTCGGCCTTGTTCAGCTCGTCGAGGCGGCCCTGGATCTGTTCCAGGAGGTTGCGCACGCGGTCCATGGTGGGTCCTTGGGTCGGGAAGCAAGCTTTTTGCGATGCTGTGTATCCTACTGTCGGTAAGATTGTCACACCACTTGTCTGTAATGGTTGTTACTAATGTTGTGGTTTTTACTACATTGACCCTTGAAAAGCAGGATTGAAAGCGGTATTCCTAGCTCAACTTTATAAAAGAACCAACATCATGGCAGCGATCAGTGTCGAACCTTGCACCTTTGCCCTTTTTGGCGCCCTCGGCGACCTGGCATTGCGCAAGCTGTTTCCTGCGCTCTACCAGCTCGACCGTGCCGACCTCCTGCACCCGGACACTCGTCTGTTGGCCTTGGCCCGCGAAGCCGGTAGCGCACAGGCGCACCTGGACAACATCGAGGCCCATTTGCGCCTGCATGTGCCGGAGGCGGAAATCGACGCTGCCTCCCTGGGCCGCTTCCTCGGGCGCCTGAGCTATCTGCACCTGGACTTCGTCGAGCCCGAGGGCTACCAGGCCCTGGCCGCACAGGCGCCGAGCGATCAGCCACTGATTGCCTATTTCGCCACGGCGGCGGCAGTCTATGGCGCCATATGCGAAAACCTCGACCGTGCAGGCCTGGCGCCGCGCACCCGGGTAGTGCTGGAGAAACCCATCGGCCACGACCTGGAATCTTCGCGCCGGGTCAACGATGCCGTGGCGCGCTTCTTCCCCGAGAACCGCGTGTACCGCATCGACCACTACCTGGGCAAGGAGACGGTGCAGAACCTGATCGCCCTGCGCTTCGCCAACAGCCTGTTCGAAACCCAGTGGAACCAGAACTCCATCTCCCACGTGGAGATCACCGTCGCCGAGAAGGTCGGCATCGAGGGCCGCTGGGGCTACTTCGATAAGGCCGGCCAGTTGCGCGACATGATCCAGAATCACCTGTTGCAGCTGCTGTGCCTGATCGCCATGGACCCGCCCAGCGATCTCTCGGCCGACAGTATCCGCGATGAGAAGGTCAAGGTGCTCAAGGCACTGGCGCCGATCACCGGCGAGGGTCTGAGCACCCATGTGGTGCGCGGCCAGTACATCGCCGGTTTCAGCGACGGCAAGCCGGTGCCGGGATACCTCGAAGAGGACAACGCCAACGCCCAGAGCGACACCGAGACCTTCGTCGCCCTGCGTGCCGATATCCGCAACTGGCGCTGGTCGGGCGTGCCGTTCTACCTGCGTACCGGCAAGCGCATGCCGCAGAAACTGTCGCAGATCGTCATCCACTTCAAGGAAACCCCGCACTACATCTTCGCCCCGGAACAGCGTTTGCAGATCGGCAACAAGCTGATCATCCGCCTGCAACCGGACGAAGGCATCTCGCTGCGGGTGATGACCAAGGAGCAGGGCCTGGACAAGGGCATGCAACTGCGTAGCGGCCCGCTGCAGCTGAATTTTTCCGACACCTGGCGCAGCGCGCGGATTCCGGATGCCTACGAACGCTTGCTGCTGGAAGTGATGCGCGGCAACCAGAATCTGTTCGTGCGCAAGGACGAGATCGAGTACGCCTGGAAGTGGTGCGACCAGCTGATCGCTGGCTGGAAGCACACCGGCGACGCCCCCAAGCCCTATGCGGCCGGTTCCTGGGGGCCGATGAGCTCGATTGCACTGATTACCCGCGATGGGAGGGCCTGGTATGGCGATATCTGAACTGCAACTGCCTGCGACCGTGAAGGTCCATCAGCTGGCCGATCCGAAAACCTTGGCGGCGACCCAGGCCCATGATGTGGCCGAGCGCTTGCGCCAGGCGATCGCCAGCAAGGGGCAGGCCTGCCTGGTGCTGTCTGGCGGGCGTAGCCCGGTGCCGTTTCTCGAGAAGCTGGCCGGCGAGGCGCTGGACTGGGCCCGGGTCACCGTGAGCCTGGCCGACGAGCGTTGGGTGCCGGTGGCGCACGACGACAGCAACGCCGGCCTGCTGGCCCGCCACCTGTTCAAGGGGCCGGCGGCCAAGGCCCGTTTTATTGGGCTCTACCAATCCGCTGCCACCCTCGAAGCCGCTGCCGAGCAAGCCGACCAGGTTTTGGCCGACCTGCCGCCGATCGACGTGCTGGTGCTGGGCATGGGCGACGATGGCCATACCGCCTCGCTGTTCCCGGCCAGCCCCAACCTGCGCCAGGGCCTGGCCAAGGTCGGCGAACGCCGCTGCCTGCCGATGCTGGCGCCCAGCGTGCCGCACCAGCGCCTGAGCATGACCCGCGCACTGCTGGCCACTGCCGGCCTGACCCTGTTGTCGGTGCAGGGCGCGGGCAAGCTCGCCACCCTGCGCACCGCGCTGGCGGCAGAAGACCCAACCGAAATGCCGATTCGCGCCTTTCTTCACGACCCCCTGGACATCTACTGGTGCCCATGAGCCAAGGACCCATTGTCATGACCACCCTCGAACGCCCCCAGCCTTTGCTCTCGATGGCCGAGAAAGCCGAACGCATCGACGCGATCTGCAACAAGGCGCGCATCCTGCCGGTGATCACCATCGCCCGTGAGGAAGACATCCTGCCCCTGGCCGACGCGTTGGCCGCTGGCGGCATCCGCACCCTGGAAGTGACCCTGCGCTCGCAGCACGGCCTGAAGGCCATCCAGGTGCTGCGTGAACAGCGACCGGAGCTGTGCGTCGGTGCCGGTACCGTGCTCGACCGCGGCATGTTCGCGGCCGTCGAGGCGGCGGGCGCGCAGTTCGTCGTTACCCCGGGCATCACCCCGGACGTTCTCCAGGCGGGTGTGGAAAGCGACATTCCACTGCTGCCCGGTATCAGCACGCCATCGGAAATCATGCTGGGGTATGCCCTGGGCTACCGCCGCTTCAAATTGTTCCCAGCGGAAATCAGCGGCGGCGTGGCGGCTATCAAGGCGTTCGGCGGCCCGTTTGGCGACATTCGCTTCTGCCCCACCGGCGGGGTCAACCCGGCCAACGTGCGCAACTACATGGCCCTGCCCAATGTGATGTGCGTGGGCGGCACCTGGATGCTCGACAGCAGCTGGATCAAGAACGGCGACTGGGCGCGGATCGAGGCGTGCAGCGCCGAGGCGATGGCGCTGCTGGACTGACCGATTTCGTTGTGTGCTACACGGTTATGGGGCGCTTGGTCGGCGCCCCTTTTTTTCGCCTGTAGGAGCGGCCTTGTGTCGCGAAAGGGCCGCCAAGCGGCCCCAGCGATCTTTGCATGAACGCTGATATCCTGGGGGCCGCGTTGCGGCCCTTTCGCGACACAAGGCCGCTCCTACACGGGTATGCAGTGCCCTGCCACAGGCAAAAAAGCCCGCATCAAGGATGCGGGCTTTGCTTTTCTGCGATGGCTTACGCCGCCTTGGCCTGCTGCTGGCTCAGCGAGCGGTTCAGCGCGCTGAACAGTGCCTTGAAGCTGGCAGTGGTGATGTTCTCGTCGATGCCCACGCCGTGCACCGGACGACCACCGGCCACGCGCAGCTCGATATAGGCCGCGGCCTTGGCGTTGGTGCCGGCACCGATGGCGTGTTCGTTATAGTCCATGATCTCGACGTTGACCGGCAAGCCGGCGACCAGCGCCTCCAGGGCGCCGTTGCCCTTGCCGTGCCAGTGCAGGGTGGTTTCGCCTTCACCGGAGACTTCCACTTGCACGTGGCTGCTGCCGTTCTCTTCCTGCAGGCGGTGGCTGACCAGTGCGTACGGCGCGTTGGCTTGCAGGTATTCCTTCTGCAACAGCTTGTAGATCTGCTCGGCGGTCATTTCCAGGCCCAGGCGATCGGTTTCGCCCTGGACCACCTGGCTGAACTCGATCTGCATGCGGCGCGGCAGGCTGATGCCGTACTCCTGCTCGAGCAGGTAGGTGATGCCGCCCTTGCCCGACTGGCTGTTGACGCGGATCACCGCCTCGTAGCTGCGGCCGATGTCGGCCGGGTCGATCGGCAGGTATGGTACTTCCCACAGTTCGCCGTCCTGCTGCTTGGCGAAGCCCTTGCGAATGGCGTCCTGGTGCGAGCCGGAGAAGGCGGTGTGGACCAGGTCGCCGACGTACGGGTGACGTGGGTGCACCGGCAGCTGGTTGCACTCCTCGACGACCTTGCGCACGCCGTCGATATCGGAGAAGTCCAGTTGCGGGTCGATGCCCTGGGTGTAGAGGTTCAGCGCCAGGGTCACCAGGTCGACGTTGCCGGTACGCTCGCCATTGCCGAACAGGCAGCCTTCGGCACGGTCGGCGCCGGCCATCAGGCCCAGCTCGGTGGCGGCGACGCCGGTGCCACGGTCGTTGTGGGTGTGCAGGCTGATGATCACGCTGTCACGGCGGTTGATGTTGCGGCAGAACCACTCGATCTGGTCGGCGTAGACGTTCGGCGTGGCGACTTCGACGGTGGCCGGCAGGTTGAGGATGATCTTGTGCTCGGGGGTTGGGTTCCACACCTCGATCACCGCGTCGCACACCTCCTTGGCGAATTCCAGTTCGGTGGCGCTGAAGGTTTCAGGCGAGTACTGGAACGTCCACTGGGTTTGCGGCTGCTGCGCGGCGTACTTGACGAACAATTTGGCGGCGTTGACCGCGATGTCCTTGACGCCCTGCTTGTCCTGGTTGAAGACGATGCGGCGGAACGACGGGCAGGTGGCGTTGTACAGGTGGACGATGGCCTTCTTGGCGCCGCGCAGGGATTCGAAGGTGCGGGCGATCAGGTCTTCACGGGCCTGGGTGAGCACCTGGATGGTGGTGTCGTCCGGGATGTGGCCGTCTTCGATCAGGGTGCGCACGAAGTCGAAGTCGGTCTGCGATGCAGACGGGAACGACGCTTCGATTTCCTTCACGCCTACTTGCACCAGGGTCTTCCAGAAACGCAGCTTCTTCTCGGCATCCATCGGCTCGATCAGCGACTGGTTGCCATCACGCAGGTCGGAACTGCACCAGATCGGCGCCTGGGTGATGGTCTTCGACGGCCAGGTACGGTCGGGCAGGTCGATGGTCGGGAAGGCGCGGTACTTCTTCGAGGGATCTTTGAGCATGGTCATGCAAGCATTCCTTTTATGTGCGGCCGTGATCGGGCCTGCCGAACGTGTACGAGATGAAAAGGCGAGGCGACGCGATTCACCCTGGTAGTCGGGCGCTGACCAGGCAGAGGCTGCGGTGTTGTTGGAGGAGGGTGCTGAAGATGTTCATGTGCTCAACCCTAACCAGTGGGTTGGGGGATGGCAAGCAGTGCGGAAAAATTGATAGAAATGCTTAAAAAAACGAGTTTACTGATTTTTTATGTCCATTGATTTTGGTTTGTTGATATTTTCTTGCTTTAAGTTTTTTCATTGCGCAAATCGCGGGGCCACCGTTGGCTGCGTGGGAGCGGGCCCCCGTGATTGCGATTTCAGGGCTGGAACGCGCCAATGAAGATCGCCGGGTCCACCCGCGCATCGTTGAGGCTGACGTTCCAGTGCATGTGCGGCCCGGTGGCCCGACCGGTCGAACCTACACGGCCCACCACCTCGCCACGGCGCAGCGCCTGGCCCGGCTTCACGTCGATCTTGGACATGTGGCAGAACATGCTGATGAAGCCTTGCCCATGGTCGACGAACACCGTGCGGCCATTGAAGAAGTAGTCGCCCACCAGGATCACCTTGCCATTGGCCGGGGTCTTGATCGGCGTGCCGGCGGGCACGGCGAAGTCCAGGCCGGCATGCGGGTTGCGCTCCTCGCCATTGAAGAAGCGGCGCACGCCGAACTTGCTCGACAGCGGGCCGTTGACCGGCTTGTCGAGGATCAGGTTGCTCGGAAGCACAGGGCTGAAACTGCGGTAGGCCTTGATCTGCTCGGCCAGTTCGCGGTCGATGCGCTTGAGGTCCTGCGGTTCAGGGTTGACCTGGCGTTTGTTCTTCAAGGTGATGTGCTGCTCGGGGTACTTCTTGCTGGCGACACTGAAGGCAATGCTGCGTCCGCCTTGGGTCAGCACGGCATTGCCGGGCTTTTGCGTCAGCGGGATGCCGACGATCGCCAGCCAGTTGCCCTGCTCGTTGACCACCAGCACCGGCTTGCCGTCGAAGCGCGCCGATGGAGCGCTGGCGGCCGGCCCCAGGTCGACCACCGCAACGCCGCCGGGCACCGGTTTGTTCAGGGTGCGGGTGATGTAGCTGGCCTGGGCAGCGGTGACTGGCAGCAGCAGGGCGAGGGCAAGCAAGGGCGCGAACAGGCGGGGCATGTGTCAGTCCAGTAGCGAGAGGGTGACCGGGGTCTGGTGGTTGTCCTCGACCCGCACCTTGAGCTCGCCTTCGTTGAGGCGAGCGGTCAGGCGTTGGCCGTTATGGGTCTGCGCGGCGCTGCGGATGGCCTGGCCGCGTTCATCCAGGAGGATGCTGTAGCCGCGGGCGAGGGTGGCCAGGGGGCTGACCACCTGCAGCGTCTGCAGCTGCGCCTGGAAGCGTTGGCGGCGGTCCTTGAGCAGGTCTCGCATGGCCCGCGGCAGGCGCTCGGCAAGGCTGTCCAGGCGCTGCTTGAGCAGCTTCAGGTTACGCCCCGGATGCTGCGCGGCCAGGCGCATGTCGAGGCGGCCAAGGCGTTGCTGGCGGTGGTTCATGTCGAGCATGAAGGCGCGGCGCAGGCGCATGTCCAGGTCGTCCAGGCGCTGGGCCTGCTGGCGCAGGCGCTCGCCCGGGTGGCGCAGACGCCGGGCCAGGCCATCCACGCGCAGACGGTCGTGGGCCAGGCGGTTCTGCATGCGCAGCAGCAGGCGCCGTTGCAGGCCGTCAAGGCGCTGTTGCAGGCCGCTGCTGTCGGGGGCGAGCAGCTCGGCGGCGGCGGACGGCGTGGGTGCGCGCACATCGGCGACGAAATCGCTGATCGACACGTCGGTCTCATGGCCCACGGCGCTGACGATGGGCGTGACGCAGGCGGCCACGGCGCGGGCCACGGCCTCTTCGTTGAAGCACCAGAGGTCTTCCAGCGAACCGCCACCACGGGCCAGGATCAGCGCGTCGAAGCCTTGTCGGTCGGCCATCTGCAGGGCGCGGACGATTTGGTTGATCGCTTCGCGGCCCTGTACCGCGGTGGGAATCAGGTTCAACTCGACCTGCGGCGCACGGCGGCCGAACACGCTGATGATGTCGCGGATCACCGCGCCGGTGGGCGAGGTGATGATGCCGATGCGTTGCGGGTGCGCCGGTAGCGGCTTCTTGCGTTCGGTGCTGAACAGCCCCTCGGCGCCGAGCTTTTCCTTCAGCGCCTCGAACGCCAGGCGCAGGGCACCGTCGCCGGCCGGCTCGACCGTATCGAGGATCAGTTGGTAGTCGCCACGCCCTTCGAACAGCGAGACCTTGCCGCGCACCCGTACCGCCAGGCCGTCACGCAGGGCCTGGCGTACCCGGGCGGCGTTCTGCCGGAACAGCGCGCAACGGATCTGCGCGCCGCTGTCCTTGAGGGTGAAGTACATGTGGCCGGAGGCCGGGCGGGCGAGGTTGGAAATCTCGCCTTCCACCCAGACGCTGCGGAACACGTCCTCGAGCAGCACGCGGGCGCGGCCGTTGAGCTGGCTGACGGTGAGGACCTCGCGGTCCAGGCCGAGTCGTTCGAAAGGGTCTCTGATCATGGCGGGCATCATAAAGGAGCGAAGGCCTGGTTGTCTGTGCCGGCCTCTATCGCGGGCTTGACCCGCGATGAGGCCTTCAGCCTTGCATGATCGCCACGAACTGGCGCACCAGCTCGCCGGCATCGCGCCGGCAAGCCAGCGCCACGGTACTTTGGCACGCCTCGTCCAGCGGCACGAAACGCAGCGTCGGTGGGGCGATCTCGCGCATGCTCGCCGGCAACAACGCCACCCCGAACCCGGCCTGGATCAGTTGCAGTTGCGTGGTCTTGCGCGATACCACCTGTGCTGCCTGCGGAAAGAACCCCGCATTCATGCATAGCGACGCCGACAGGTAGCTCAGGCCGCCACGCTGGCGATGGGGGATGGAAATGAAGCGTTCCTCGCGCAGTTGGCCCAGCCGCACACTGCTTGCCGTGGCCAGTGGGTGGCCCGCCGCTACTGCCAGCAGCAGGGGTTCGTCGAACAGCGCATGCAACTCCACGCCTTCATGCTGGCGTAGCACCGGCAGGCGCAGCAGGCCGATCTCCAGGCGGCCTTCGGCGATGTCCTCCAGTTGCGCCTCCGACGATTGCTGGGCGATCTCCAGGGAAACGCCGGGGTTGTCCTCGAGGTAGCCGCCGAGGCGCCGCAGCAGTTGCCCGGTCAGGGGCACGGTGCTGGAGTGGTTCAGGCGCAGGCTGCCGCGCAGGCCCTGGCCGATTTCCCGGGCCAGGCGCTCGGCCTTGTCCAGGTCGGCCAGCAGATGGCGGGCGCGCTCGAGAAAGGCCTGCCCAGCGACGGTCAGCCGTGGCAGGCGGGCAGTGCGTTCGAACAGGACGGCGCCCAGGTGAAGCTCAAGCTCCTTGATCTGCCGGCTGAGGGCCGACTGGGCAATGTACAGCCGCTCGGCGGCGGCGCTGAAACTGCCGGCCTCGGCGATTTCGACGAAGTAGCGCAGCTGGCGGATCGAAGTCATGTCATGCCTTTTAGAGATGGCTAATGGCAAAAATACATATTAGTAGGCATGGCTTGTGGCTGGCTAACCTTTAGTGGACTTCCAAGGAACTGCCGCAATGCTTGCTCAACTGTCGTTATCCACGTTCGACTGGCCGCCCATCCTGCTGGGAGTGGGGGTGGCCTATATAGTCTTCGGCATTGCCGGCTTCGGCACCGCGCTGGTCGCCGGCCCCGTGCTGATCCACTTCATGCCGTTGTCGCGGATCATTCCGCTGCTGGTACTGCTGGATTTCGTCGCTGCCTTCGGCAACCTGCTGCCGTCGCGACGCGATGTGGTGCGCGGCGAGCTGCTGCGGCTGTTGCCGTTCATGGCCGTGGGTTGCACCCTGGGCGTGGTGTTCCTGCTGCGGCTCAAGTCCGATGTGTTGCTGTTGCTGATGGGCATCTTCGTGACCGCCTATGCGGTCTATGGCCTGGCGGTCAAGGTCCGCCCGGCTAGCCTGTCGGGCGCCTGGGCGGTGCCCATGGGCACGGTGGGCGGATTGTTCGGCGCCTTGTTCGGCAGTGGTGGATTCCTCTACGCGATCTACCTCAGTGCCCGCCTGGAGGCCAAGGAACAGGTGCGCGCGACCCAGGTCGCGCTGATCAGCTGCAGCACGGTGGTACGCCTGTCGCTGTTCCTGATCGCCGGGGTGTATGCCGATACCAGCCTGCTGCTGCTTGCCGCCTGCCTGCTGCCGGTGATGTTCGTCGGCACCTGGCTGGGGCGACGGCTGACCTTGAAACTGTCCCGCGAGGCCTTCATCCGCCTGGTCACCTGGTTGGTGCTGGCTAGCGGCCTGGCGCTTATCGGTCGCTACCTGAGCGCCTGAGCAGGCGCTAGAATTGCGCCATTACCGCAGTTCGCAGGCCCGCCTCAAGCATGAATACCCAGAGCATCATCGTCCCCAAGCTGTCCACCGTGCCGGTGCACGAAGCCCGCGCCCGCGCCATTTTGCGTTGGCTGGTGCGTGAGAAGATCGTCGAGGAACAACTGAGCACCTGTGGCCGTACCGGCAACCGCATGGGCCATGCCCTGGCCGCAGGGGCGCGCAAGATCGCGCTGCACCCCGAGAAGCTGCCGCTTGGCGAGCAGGTCAACGGCCTGGAAGTGATGCTCAAGCGCTGCATCTACACCCCCACCGACGGTTTTCTCGAAGAAGCCGGTTGCCCGGAGTGCCGGCGCGAGGTCGGCGAGCCGCTGTTCGAGAGCCTGGAAGAGTGGATGCCTGGGGTGAGCGACAACTTCACTTGCCCGCTGTGCGGCTTCGAAGACGACATCAATGGTTTTCTGTACCTGCAGCCGTGTGCCTTTTCCAACCTGGGGTTCATCTTCAATAACTGGGGCGAGGCCGGGTTTACCCAGGCCTTCCTCGACAGCTTCGCCGACTGGCTGGATCAGCCAGTGGCGGTGGTGCAGGTAAAACTGCCGCAAGGCTGACCGAAGGCCCCTTTTTTGCATTGAGCGGCGCGCCATGGATGGGTATAATGGCGCGCTTCCATTTTTCCCTCCCGGGAGCCCCCGCGATGCTGCGTATCAGCCAAGAAGCCCTGACCTTCGACGATATCCTCCTTGTACCTGGCTACTCCGAGGTACTGCCCAATGAAGTCAGTCTCAAGACCCGTTTGACTCGTGGCATCGAGCTGAACATTCCCCTGGTTTCCGCCGCCATGGATACCGTGACCGAAGCGCGCCTGGCCATCGCCATGGCCCAGGAAGGCGGCATCGGCATCATCCACAAGAACATGACCATCGAGCAGCAGGCCGGCGAAGTACGCAAGGTCAAGAAGTTCGAGGCTGGCGTGGTCAAGGACCCGATCACCATCGAGGCCGACGCCACCGTGCGCGACCTGTTCGACCTGACCCGCCTGAACAACATCTCCGGTGTTCCTGTACTGGAGAACGGCGACCTGGTCGGCATCGTCACCTCCCGTGACGTGCGCTTCGAAACCCGCCTGGACGCCAAGGTCCGCGACGTGATGACCCCCAAAGAGCGTCTGGTCACTGTCCGCGAAGGCGCCGACAAGAACGAAGTCCGCGAGCTGCTGCACAAGCACCGCCTGGAAAAAGTCCTGATCGTCGACGACAAGTTCGCCCTCAAGGGCATGATGACCGTCAAGGACATCGAGAAGGCCAAGGCCTACCCGCTGGCCAGCAAGGACGACCAGGGTCGCCTGCGCGTCGGCGCCGCGGTCGGCACCGGCAAGGACACCGGCGAGCGCGTTGCCGCCCTGGTTGCCGCCGGCGTTGACGTGGTGGTGGTCGACACCGCCCACGGTCACTCCAAAGGCGTGATCGATCGCGTTCGCTGGGTGAAAGAGACCTACCCGCAAGTGCAGGTGATCGGCGGCAACATCGCCACCGGTGCCGCCGCCAAGGCCCTGGCCGAAGCGGGCGCCGACGCGGTCAAGGTCGGTATCGGCCCAGGCTCGATCTGCACCACCCGTATCGTCGCCGGTGTCGGCGTGCCGCAGATCAGCGCCATCGCCAACGTCGCCGCGGCATTGGAAGGCACTGGCGTGCCGCTGATCGCCGACGGCGGTATCCGTTTCTCCGGTGACCTGTCCAAGGCCATCGTCGCCGGTGCTTCCTGCGTGATGATGGGTTCGATGTTCGCCGGTACCGAAGAAGCGCCGGGTGAAGTCGAGCTGTTCCAGGGCCGTTCCTACAAGGCCTACCGCGGCATGGGCTCGCTGGGCGCCATGGCGCAGGCGCAAGGCTCGTCCGACCGTTACTTCCAGGACTCCTCGGCCGGCGCCGAGAAGCTTGTTCCTGAGGGTATCGAAGGCCGCGTGCCGTACAAAGGCGCCCTGGCCGCGATCATCCACCAACTGATGGGCGGCCTGCGTTCGTCCATGGGCTACACCGGCAGCGCGACCATCGAAGAGATGCGTACCAAGCCGGAGTTCGTGCGTATCACCGGCGCTGGCATGGCCGAGTCCCATGTGCATGATGTACAGATCACCAAAGAAGCCCCTAACTACCGCGTAGGCTGAGGCTTCCAGCAATTACCGAACGGGGCTGTCATACACAGCCCCGCGTCGTTTCCGATTTCCACTGACGAGATTGAGTCATGGCCCTCGACATTCACGCTCACCGCATCCTGATCCTCGATTTCGGTTCCCAATACACCCAGCTGATCGCCCGCCGCGTGCGCGAGATCGGCGTGTACTGCGAACTGCACCCGTTCGACATGGACGATGAAGCGATCCGCGAATTCAACCCGCGCGGCATCATCCTGGCTGGCGGCCCCGAGTCGGTCCACGAAGCCAACAGCCCGCGCGCGCCGCAGGCGGTGTTCGACCTGAAGGTGCCCGTGCTGGGCATCTGCTACGGCATGCAGACCATGGCCGAACAGATGGGCGGCAAGGTCGAAGGTTCCGACCTGCGCGAGTTCGGTTACGCTCGTGTTGACGTGGTTGGCAAGAGCCGCCTGCTCGACGGCATCGAAGACCATGTCGACGACGACGGCGTGCTGGGCCTGGACGTGTGGATGAGCCACGGCGACAAGGTCACCCAGATGCCAGGCAACTTCCACGTGCTGGCCAGCACCCCGAGCTGCCCGATCGCCGGCATGTTCGACGACGCCCTGGGCTACTACGGCGTGCAGTTCCACCCGGAAGTGACCCACACCAAGCAGGGCGGTCGCATCCTGTCGCGTTTCGTCCAGGACATCTGCGGCTGTGAAGCCCTGTGGACCGCCTCGAACATCGTCGAGGACGCCATTGCCCAGGTACGCGCCCAGGTGGGTTCGGCCAACGTCCTGCTGGGTCTGTCCGGCGGTGTCGACAGCTCGGTGGTTGCCGCGCTGCTGCATCGCGCCATCGGCGACCAGCTGACCTGCGTGTTCGTCGACAACGGCCTGCTGCGCCTGCACGAAGGCGACCAGGTGATGGCCATGTTCAAGGAGAACATGGGCGTCAAGGTGATTCGCGCCGACGCCGAGAAGCAGTTCCTCGACAACCTGGCCGGCGAAGCGGACCCTGAGAAGAAGCGCAAGATCATCGGCCGCACCTTCATCGACGTGTTCGATGCCGAGGCCAGCAAGCTGGAAAACATCCAGTTCCTCGCCCAGGGCACCATCTACCCCGACGTGATCGAGTCGGCCGGCGCCAAGAGCGGCAAGGCCCACGTGATCAAGTCGCACCACAACGTCGGTGGCCTGCCGGAGGAAATGAACCTCAAGCTGGTCGAGCCACTGCGTGAGCTGTTCAAGGACGAAGTGCGCAAGATCGGCCTGGAGCTGGGCCTGCCGTACGACATGGTCTACCGCCACCCGTTCCCGGGCCCAGGCCTGGGCGTGCGCATCCTCGGTGAAGTGAAGAAGGAATACGCCGACATCCTGCGTCGCGCCGACCATATCTTCATCGAAGAGCTGCGCAAGGCCGACTGGTACCACAAGACCAGCCAGGCGTTCGTGGTGTTCCAGCCGGTCAAGTCGGTCGGCGTCGTCGGCGACGGCCGTCGCTACGCCTGGGTCGTGGCCCTGCGTGCCGTCGAGACAGTGGACTTCATGACCGCTCGTTGGGCGCACCTGCCGTACGAGCTGCTGGAAACCGTCAGCGGCCGCATCATCAACGAAATCGACGGTATTTCCCGCGTCACCTACGACGTGTCGAGCAAGCCGCCGGCCACTATCGAGTGGGAATGATCGAGCGCTTGACCTCGGTCGCTGTTCGCTAAACGCAAAAGCCCGCCTTCAGGCGGGCTTTTGCGTTTTCATGAGCAATAGTCGCTGACCCTGCCGTCCCGGCGTGCACCAAGGGCCAGGGCCAGCAGCAGCGCCATGGCGAACACCGTCACGCTCAGCCACAACAGCGGCTGCAGCGCGAAGTTGTCCACGACTTGACCGCCAGCCCACGACCCCAGGGCAATGCCGACGTTGAACACGGCAATGAACAGGGCGCTGGCTACTTCCACCGCGTCTGGCGCCGACTGGATCATCCAGGTCATCAAGCCGACCGACACCCCGCCATAGGCCAGGCCCCAGGCCAGCAAGGCAATGCCGCCGCCGCCCGGCGCCTGGCCAATACCCAGGAACAGCAGCGGCACCAACAGCAGCCCCAGGGCGATGAGCGCCAAGGTCATGCCCGGGCGTGTGGGCGCCAGCAGGCCGACCAGGAAGTTGCCGGCCATGCCGGCGATGCCATAGCCGAACAGCAAGGCGCCGATCCAGCGCACATCGAAGCCGGACATGGACAACAGCAGCGGGCGCACGAAGGTGAACGCCATGAAATGCCCGCTCACCAGCAACAGTGTCAGCAACAGCCCCGCTTGCAGGGCGCGGTTGCCGGATTGCGCGATGAAGTGGCGGGGGGTGATGGCACTGGCGACCGGCAAGGCTGGCAGTACCGCGGCCAACAGTGCCAGCGCCAATGCACTGAGCACCGCCATGCCAGCGAACGCCCAGCGCCAGCCGGCCAGCTCGCCAAGCAGCGCTCCAAGTGGTACGCCCAGCACCGAGGCGGCGGCGACGCCGCCAAAGATGATGGCCGTGGCCAGGCCCACCGCATGCCTGGGTGCCAGGCGGCTGGCCAGGCCGCCGGCGATCGCCCACACACCGCCGATGCAGAACCCGACCAGTACCCGTGCCGCCAGCAGCCAGCCAATGCCTGGCGCCAGGGCTGTGGCCAGGTTGGCGCTGACAAGCAGGCCAAGCAGGCCGAGCAGGATCCTGCGCCGATCCACATTGCCGGCGGCAATCACCACTACAGGGGCGAACAGCGCGGCTAGCAGCGACGGCAGGGTCAAGCTCAGGGCAACGGTGCCGGCGCTGGCGCCGAAGGTCTCGGAGATCGGGGTCAACAACCCCACCGGTAGCATTTCGGTGGTCACGACGGCGAAGGTCGCCAGGCCTACGGCGCCGATGGCGAGCCAGGCATGTCGGGTAGTGGGCGTCGGGTCGGCCAGGGTGGTGCTCATGATTCAGTCCCTTGTCACGGTAGCTGGAGTTGGGGAGAATACGTGCAGCGCGTATGAATAGATCATATACATACGCTCTGAATGTAAGCAATCGGATAATTCGTAGGTAAAGGAGACGCTGGATGGTTCGACGCACGCGTGCCGAGATGGAAGCCACCCGTGCCACGTTGCTGGTCACGGCGCGCCGGGTGTTCAGCGAACACGGCTATGCCGCCACCTCGATGGATGACTTGACCGCACGGGCAGGCTTGACCCGTGGCGCGCTGTACCACCACTTTGGCGACAAGCAAGGCTTGCTCGAGGCGGTGGTGGCGCAGATCGACGACGAGGTGGACCAGCGCCTGAACAGCATCACCGACAGCGCCGACGATGCCTGGGACGGTTTTCGCCGGCGTTGCCGCGCTTATCTGGAGATGGCGTTGGAGCGGGATATCCAGCGCATCGTGCTGCGCGATGCCCGAGCGGTGCTCGGGGGGGCCTCGCAAGCGTCGCACCAGCACTGCCTGGCGACGATGCAGCGGGTGGTGCAGCGCTTGGTCGAGGAGGGCGTGATGGTCCAGGCCGAGCCACGGGCGCTGGCGGCGCTGATCTATGGCAGCCTGGCCGAAGCCGCGGTGTGGATCGCCCAAGGGGATGATGGCGATGCGCGCCTGGTGCAGAGCCTCGAGGCGCTGGAGCTGCTGTTGCACGGCTTGCTGGCCGGTAAATGAATAGTCTGTCTCGACCGCGTGGAAGCCAGCCTTGCTGACGAAGCAGGTCATTGCGTCAGCGCCGATACGATTGTTCACAGATCCCTCGGCCATTTTTGCCCACACTCCAGGCAGACCCGCCTGGAGCACAGATAACGATGACTGAATGCAACCTGCCCAAAGGCTGGCGCGAAGCCCATGGCATCCTGGCGCTTGAGGCGCAAACCCTCGGCAAGTCGGGCGCAACCGTGCTGCGTGTCCGCCGGCAGGCTGGCGCTGATCTGTTCGTCAAGGCCGAGCCCGTCACCGCGCTGGCCGAACTGCCCGGCGAAATCAGCCGCCTGCGCTGGATGGCGCAGCAGGGCCAGCCTGTGCCGCGCATCATCGATATAGCTACCGAGCGAGGCTGGCACTGGCTGTTGATGAGCGCCGTGCCGGGTCGCTGCCTGGAGGCGACGGCCACGCAGGCGCCGCGGGCCACGGTGCTGTTGGTGGCCGAAGCGCTACGCCAGTTGCACCGCTTGCCGGTCGAGCAGTGCCCGTTCGATCACGCGCTGGCGGCGCGGGTACGCCTGGCGCAGGCGCGTATGCTGGAGGGCCTGGTCGACGAGGACGACTTCGATCCGCTGCGCCTGGGGCGCAGCGCCGCCGATGTGTTCGCCGAAATGCTCGCTGCGCGGCCAGGAGAAGAAGACCGGGTGGTGGCTCATGGCGATGCCTGTCTGGCGAACCTGATGGCCGCGGATGAGCGTTTCACCGGTTTCATCGATTGCGGCCGTCTGGGCATCGCCGACCGCTGGCAGGACCTTGCGCTGGTCACCCGGGATATCGCCGCCGATTTGGGCGAACAATGGGTGCAACCCTTCCTGGCGGCCTACGGTCTGCCGGACGATCCCGGCAAGAACCGCTTCTATCGGTTGCTGGACGAGTTCTTCTGAACGCCGTCTGCGACAAGACTTCACTTAATCTTTCGCAAATGCAGGTGTATCGTATTCGCCCTTCATTGCCAGGCCTGCTGGCAGACTGATTGCGCAGAATGAGGTACCCGCACCGATGTCCTTCACCCGTCGACAAATGCTCAAGGGCCTGACCGGCCTCGTTGTGGTAGGCCTGGGCGCCGGCGGCGCGGCGCGCTACTGGCTGGGCAAGGTCGAGGATGACAACGCCGGGCACGACTACGAACTGATCGCCGCCCCCCTGGATGTCGAACTGGTGCCGGGCTTCAAGACCGAGGCCTGGGCCTTCGGTCCGTCGGCACCGGGCACCGAGTTGCGAGTGCGCCAGGGCACCTGGTTGCGGGTGCGCTTCATCAACCAACTGCCGGTGGAAACCACCATTCACTGGCATGGCATCCGCTTGCCGCTGGAAATGGACGGCGTGCCTTATGTCTCGCAACTGCCAGTCAAGCCCGGTGAGTTCTTCGACTACAGGTTCCGGGTGCCGGACGCCGGCAGCTACTGGTACCACCCGCACGTCAGCAGTTCCGAGGAATTGGGGCGTGGCCTGGTCGGCCCGCTGATCGTCGAGGAGCGCGAGCCCACCGGCTTCGCCCATGAGCGCACCCTCAGCCTGAAAACCTGGCATGTCGACGAGCAGGGCGCCTGGATGTCCTTCAGCGTGCCGCGCGAAGCCGCGCGCAACGGCACCGCCGGGCGTCTGATCACCATCAACGGCCAGGCCGAGGCGGTGACCGAGTTGCCAGCCGGCCAGGTGGTGCGGGTGCGTCTGCTGAACCTGGACAACACCTGGACCTACCGCCTAAACCTCAAGGGCAACTGCGAGGCGATGATCTACGCCCTAGACGGCAACCCGATCACCCCGCGCCCGTTGGACGAGGACTACTGGCTTGGCCCGGGCATGCGCATCTGTCTGGCGATCCGCATCCCCGAGGCCGGCGAGGAAATCTCCTTGCGCGATGGTTTCGTGCGCCTGGGCACCCTGCGTTCGGTGGCCAGCAGCGAGGCGCCGGGCGACTGGCCCAAGGCATTGCCGGCCAACCCCATCGCCGAGCCGGACCTGGAGAATGCCGAGAAGCTCAACTTCAATTTCGAATGGGCCGGCAAGGTCTCGGTGAACACCGAGAACGGCAAGCCGCCGAGCCTGTGGCAGATCAACGGCCAGGCCTGGGACATCACCGACAAGACCTGCGCCGACCGCCCCATCGCCACGCTGCGCAAGGGCAAGAGCTACATCTTCGAGCTGAAGAACATGACCCAGTACCAGCACCCAATCCACTTGCACGGCATGAGTTTCAAGGTAATCGCTTCCAATCGCCGCAAGATCGTCGAGCCGTGGTTCACCGATACTTACCTGCTGGGCAAGAACGAACGGGCACAGGTGGCGCTGGTGGCGGATAACCCAGGCACCTGGATGTTCCACTGCCATGTCATCGATCACATGGAAACCGGCCTGATGGCCGCGATCGCGGTGGTCTGATGCGCCCGCAGATCATCGATCGCAGCCGCGATCAGGAATTCATGCGCCTGGCCCTCGAACTGGCTGCCCAGGGCGCGGCCCTGGGCGAGGTGCCGGTGGGCGCGGTGCTGGTACAGCACGGCGAGGTGCTCGGCCAGGGCTTCAACCGGCCGATCCTCGACAGTGACCCCAGCGCCCATGCCGAGATGGTCGCGATTCGCGCGGCGGCCCAGTCCGCCAGCAACTACCGCTTGCCGGGCAGCACCCTGTACGTGACGCTGGAGCCGTGCAGCATGTGCGCGGGGCTGATCGTTCATTCGCGGGTGGCGCGGGTGGTGTATGGGGCGCTGGAGCCCAAGGCGGGCATCGTGCAAAGCCAGGGGCAGTTCTTCACTCAGGGTTTTCTCAACCATCGGGTGATGTACGAGGGCGGGGTGTTGGCCGAGGAATGCGGCGCGATCCTCAGCGAGTTCTTCAAGGCTCGGCGGGCGAAAGCCTAGCTGACACGATCCCTGTAGGAGCGGCCTTGTGTCGCGATAGGGCCGCAAAGCGGCCCCCGGCGATCCATGCATCAATGCTGAAATCCTGGGGCCGCTACGCGCCCCTTTCGCGGCACAAGGCCGCTCCTACCCAGGGCGGGTAAGCATCACATCGGCGCCGCTTGCTCTGCTGGCTTGTCCTTGTTCACCGCAGGCACATGCAGGTTGCCCTCGGCCACCTGGCCTTCGAGCTGTGGCTGCGTGACCCAGGTGAGGATGTCGTAGTAGCGGCGGATGTTGGCCACGAAATGCACGGGCTCGCCGCCGCGGGCATAGCCGTACTTGGTCTTGCTGTACCACTGCTTCTGCGACAAGCGTGGCAGCATCTTCTTCACGTCCAGCCACTTGTTGGGGTTGAGCTTCTCGCGCCGGGCCAGGGTGCGGGCATCTTCCAGGTGGCCGCTGCCGACGTTGTAGGCCGCCAGGGCGAACCAGGTGCGGTCTGGCTCCTTGATGCTGTCGTCGAGCTGGTCCTTGACCAGCATGAAGTACTTGGCGCCGCCCTGGATGCTCTGCCGGGGGTCCAGGCGGTTGGACACGCCCATGGCCTGGGCGGTGCGCTGGGTAAGCATCATTAGCCCGCGCACGCCGGTCTTGGAGGTCACCTCCGGCTGCCACATCGATTCCTGGTAGCCGATGGCGGCCAGCAGTCGCCAGTCCACCTGTTCGACCTTGGAGCTGGTCTTGAAGTGCTTTTCGTACTTGGGCAGACGTTGCTGCAGGTGCTGGGCGAAGGTATAGGCGCCGACATAGCCGAGTACATCGACATGGCCGTAGTAGCGGTCCTTCAGGCGTTGCAAGGTGCCGTTCTTCTGCGATTTGTCGAGGAACTCGTTGACTTCGTTGAGCAGGCTGTTGTCTTCGCCGGCCGCCACCGCCCAGCGTTGGTCGCGGGTATCGCCCAGGTCGAAGGCCACGCGCACGTTGGGGAAGTACACCTGGTTCATGGCCAGTTCGTTGGAGTCGACCAGTGTAAGGTCGATCTGCCCCTCGTCGACCATGCGCAGCAGGTCGACCACCTCGACGGCGTCGGATTCTTCGTAGTCGAGCCTTGGGTACTGTTTTTTCAGTTCGGCCAGCTGGTCGGCGTGGCTGCTGCCCTTGAGCACCATGATCTTCTTGCCCACCAGGCCCTTGGCGTCGGTCGGGCGCGAGCGACCGTTACGGTAGATGACCTGCGGGGTCACTTCGAGGTAGGGGTGGGAGAACTTCGCCTGGCTGGCGCGGCGCTCGCTGCTGACCAGGCCGGCGGCGGCCAGCACGGGGCCGGAGGGCTTGCCCAGCTGGTCGAACAATTGGTCGAGGTTGTCGGCGGTCTCGATCTCGAGCTTCACCCCCAGATCGTCGGCGAAGCGCTTGACCAGTTCGTATTCGAAACCGGTTTCGCCGTTGCGGTCCTGGAAATAGGTGGCCGGGCTGTTGCGGGTAATCACGCGCAATACGCCATCCTCCTTGACGCGCTCGAGAGTGCTGGGTTTTTCAACACAGGCACCGAGCATCAGGAAGAGTCCGGTTGCGAAGAGCCATTTGGCGCAACGCTGGCGCAAAGCAGAGTGGGCGAACATAGGGTGCAGTATACGCAAAGGACTGCCGGCGCCATATCTCGACAATGGTTGGCAGGTCTGCTAGCGGGTTCTGTGCAGCAGCGGCTCGATTCCTTTGTAGGAGCGGCCTTGTGTCGCGATGGGCTGCGCCAGCGGCCCCCGAGGGTTTTCCCAGCTCAGCAGTGAATTTAGGGCTGCTGCGCAGCCCATCGCGACACAAGGCCGCTCCTACATGGACCGCGTGAAAGTTGGTGGTTTTTTTGACCCCGGAGTCCGGTTCCACCGCCCGGCAGCATTGGCGTAGAGCGGGTGCCGCAAGCCTGCGAATTAGGCTAGAATGCACGGCCTCTAAGCACACCCCTTCCTGAGGCTGTCCCGACGATGTTGATCCTGCGCGGCGCTCCTGCCCTTTCTGCCTTTCGCCACGGTAAATTACTCGAGCAACTGAGCCAGAAAGTCCCCGCTGTTACTGGTTTGTATGCCGAATTCGCCCACTTCGCCGACGTCGACGGCGAGCTGACCGCCGACCAGCAGCAGGTGCTGGGCCGTCTGCTCAAGTACGGCCCGAGCGTGCCGGTGCAGGAGCCGAGCGGCCGCCTGTTCCTGGTCGTGCCGCGCCTGGGCACCATCTCGCCCTGGGCATCCAAGGCCAGCGACATCGCCCACAACTGCGGCCTGCAGTCGATCCAGCGCCTGGAGCGCGGCATCGCCTACTACGTCGCCGGCAACATCAATGACGCCGACGCCCAGGCCATCGCCGCCGAGCTGCACGACCGCATGACCCAGCGCGTGCTGGGCAAGCTGGAAGACGCCGCCGACCTGTTCAGCCACGCCCAGCCCAAGCCGATGACCTCGGTCGACATCCTGGCCGGTGGCCGCGCCGCCCTGGCCCAGGCCAACATCGACCTGGGCCTGGCCCTGGCCGAAGACGAGATCGACTACCTGGTCGCCGCCTTCCAGGGCCTTGCGCGCAATCCGAACGACATCGAACTGATGATGTTCGCCCAGGCCAACTCCGAGCACTGCCGCCACAAGATCTTCAACGCCAGCTGGGACATCGACGGCCAGGCGCAAGAGAAGAGCCTGTTCGGCATGATCAAGAACACCTACCAGATGCACAACGAAGGCGTGCTGTCGGCCTACAAGGACAACGCCTCGGTGATCGTCGGTTCGGTGGCCGGGCGTTTCTTCCCGAACCCTGAGACCCGCCAGTACGGCGCGGTGCAGGAGCCGGTGCACATCCTGATGAAGGTCGAGACGCACAACCACCCGACCGCCATCGCCCCGTTCTCCGGCGCCTCCACCGGCTCCGGCGGCGAAATCCGCGACGAAGGCGCCACCGGCCGTGGCGCCAAGCCCAAGGCCGGCCTGACCGGTTTCACTGTGTCCAACCTGCGCATCCCCGGCTTCGAGCAGCCTTGGGAAAAGCCGTACGGCAAGCCCGAGCGCATCGTCGATGCCCTCGACATCATGATCGAAGGCCCGCTGGGTGGCGCCGCGTTCAACAACGAATTCGGTCGCCCGGCGCTGACCGGCTACTTCCGTACCTTCGAGCAGGGCATCAACACCCCGCACGGCGAGGAAGTGCGGGGCTACCACAAGCCGATCATGCTCGCCGGCGGCATGGGCAACATCCGTGAAGACCACGTGCAGAAGGGCGAGATCACTGTCGGCGCCAAGCTGATCGTGCTCGGCGGCCCAGCCATGCTGATCGGCCTGGGCGGCGGCGCGGCCTCGTCGGTAGCCACCGGCGCCAGCTCCGCCGACCTCGACTTCGCCTCGGTGCAGCGCGAGAACCCGGAAATGGAACGCCGTTGCCAGGAGGTCATCGACCGTTGCTGGCAGCTGGGTGACAAGAACCCCATCGCCTTCATCCACGACGTCGGCGCCGGCGGCATTTCCAACGCCTTCCCCGAGCTGGTCAACGACGGTGGCCGTGGCGGTCGCTTCGAACTGCGCAACGTGCCCAACGACGAGCCTGGCATGGCCCCGCACGAGATCTGGTCCAACGAGTCGCAGGAGCGCTACGTGCTGGCGGTCAGCGCCGAGGACTTCGAGCGCTTCAAGGCCATCTGCGAGCGCGAGCGCTGCCCGTTCGCTGTTGTGGGCGAGGCCACCGAAGAGAAGCACCTGACCGTCACCGACAGCCACTTCGACAACACCCCGGTGGACATGCCGCTGGACGTGCTGCTGGGCAAGCCGCCACGCATGCACCGCTCGGTCACCCGCGAAGCGGAGCTGGGCGATGAGTTCGATCCGAGCACGCTGGACCTGAGCGACTCGGTCGAGCGCGTGCTGCGTCACCCGGCCGTGGCCAGCAAGAGCTTCCTGATCACCATCGGCGACCGCACCATCACCGGCCTCGTGGCCCGCGACCAGATGGTCGGCCCGTGGCAGGTTCCGGTGGCCGACTGCGCCGTCACCGCCACCAGCTTCGACGTCTACACCGGCGAAGCCATGGCCATGGGCGAGCGTACCCCGCTGGCCCTGCTCGACGCCCCGGCGTCCGGACGCATGGCAATCGGCGAAACCTTGACCAACCTGGCCGCCTCGCGCATCGAGAAGCTGTCCGACATCAAACTGTCGGCCAACTGGATGTCCGCCGCCGGCCACCCGGGCGAAGATGCCCGCCTGTACGACACCGTCAAGGCCGTCGGCATGGAGCTGTGCCCGGAGCTGGGTATCACCATCCCGGTCGGTAAAGACTCGATGTCGATGAAGACCCAGTGGAGCGAAGCCGGCGAGCAGAAGAGCGTCACCTCGCCGATGTCGCTGATCATCACTGGCTTCGCCCCGGTCACCGACATCCGCAAGACCCTGACCCCGCAGCTGCGCATGGACAAGGGCGAGACCGACCTGATCCTGATCGACCTGGGCCGTGGCAAGAACCGCATGGGCGCCTCGATCCTGGCGCAGACCCACGGCAAGCTGGCCGCCCAGGCGCCGGACGTCGACGACGGCGAAGACCTCAAGGCGTTCTTCGCCGTCATCCAGGGCCTGAACGAAGACGGCCACCTGCTGGCCTACCACGACCGTTCCGACGGTGGCCTGCTGACCACCGTGCTGGAAATGGCCTTTGCCGGCCACTGTGGCCTGGAGCTGGAACTGGGCAACCTGACCAGCAAGCGCGAGAAAGTCGCGGCCATCCTCTTCAACGAAGAGCTGGGCGCGGTGATCCAGGTCCGTCAGGACGCCACGCCGGATGTGCTGGCGCAGTTCAGCGCCGCAGGCCTGGGTGAGGATTGCGTCGCGGTGATCGGCCAGCCGATCAACAACGCTGAAGTGCTGATCAAGTTCGAAGGCGAAGAGCTGTTCAAGGGCGACCGTCGCCTGCTGCAGCGCCAGTGGGCCGAGACCAGCTACCAGGTCCAGCGCCTGCGCGACAACGCCGACTGCGCCGACCAGGAGTTCGACGCGCTGCTCGAGGAAGACAACCCAGGCCTGTCGGTCAAGCTCGGCTACGACGTCAACCAAGACATCGCCGCGCCGTACATCAAGAAAGGCGTGCGCCCGCAAGTGGCGATCCTGCGCGAGCAGGGCGTCAACGGCCAGGTCGAGATGGCCGCGGCCTTCGACCGTGCCGGCTTCGCCGCCGTCGACGTGCACATGAGCGACATCCTGTCTGGTCGTGTCGATTTTGAAGCGTTCAAGGGCCTGGTGGCCTGCGGTGGCTTCTCCTACGGCGACGTGCTCGGTGCCGGTGAGGGCTGGGCCAAGTCGGCGCTGTTCAACGCCCGTGCCCGCGATGCCTTCCAGGCCTTCTTCGAGCGTACCGACAGCTTCGCCCTGGGCGTGTGCAACGGTTGCCAGATGATGTCCAACCTGCACGAGCTGATCCCGGGCACCGAGTATTGGCCGCACTTCGTGCGCAACCGCTCGGAGCAGTTCGAGGCGCGCGTGGCCATGGTCGAGGTGCAGAAGTCCAACTCGATCTTCCTGCAGGGCATGGCCGGTTCGCGCATGCCGATCGCCATCGCCCATGGTGAAGGCCATGCCGAATTCGCCAGTGAAGAGGCACTGCTGGAAGCCGACTTGTCGGGTTGCGTGGCCCTGCGCTACGTCGACAACCACGGCAAGGTCACCGAGGCCTATCCGGCCAACCCGAACGGCTCGCCGCGCGGGATCACCGGCCTGACCAGCCGCGACGGCCGCGTGACCATCATGATGCCGCACCCGGAGCGTATGTTCCGCGCCGTGCAGAACTCCTGGCGCCCGGACGAGTGGCAGGAAGACGCGGCCCTGATGCGCATGTTCCGCAACGCGCGGGTCTGGGTTAATTAAGGCGTGTACAAGCTCGCCTTCTTTGTCCCCGACAGCCATGTCGAAGTGGTCAAGGCCGCTGTATTCGCCGCCGGTGGCGGGCGTATCGGTGACTATGACCACTGCGCCTGGCAGACCCTCGGCCAGGGCCAGTTCCGCCCGTTGCACGGCAGCCAGCCGTACCTCGGGCAGACCGGTCAGGTCGAGGTGGTCGAGGAATGGAAGGTAGAGTTGGTGGTGGCGGATGATCTGATCGCGCAAGTCGTTATCGCGCTCAAGCACAGCCATCCCTATGAAACCCCGGCCTACGAAGTCTGGCAGTTGCTGGACATTTGAGGGTCGCTGGTTCGGTTGTACGAGAAAGGTGGGCGGATGCCCACCTTTTTTATTGCTTAGGCAGTTGGGTTGCGTCAGAACAGAGGGAACGTATTGCGGAAATTTTCATTGAGCTTGATCGGTTGGAAGTTTGGGTTGCTGCTCAGATCCTTGACCCGTTGCTTGGACTGCTCCAGCTCGCGCGCGTGGTGCCGCTCGAAGTAGGTGGCTGATTTACCGTCTTCGATTGCCTGGGCATTGGTGGCGGCCCAGGCAGCAACGATATCGTCTTGCCATTCGCTGTCGTTGGGATGGATAAGGAAGTTCGAGGCCAGGTCCTGCAGCTCGATCCAGTCGATGGCTTCGAGGTCATCCTTTTCCCAGATCGCCTGCATCTTCCGCCCGACCTCAAGCACCGCCCACTGGGCAAGCAGGGCTGCCAGTGCATGGAAGGGGTGATCGTCATGGTCCTTGGACAGTTGCGTATGGGTAGGGTCCACGCCAGGCTCGGTGTTGGGGTCGCCCAGTGCTGTCTGGTGGTCATGGACCACTTCACCAACTTTCAGCAGTGCCTTCTGCAAGTAGGCATTCATTATTTGGCTGACCAACCTGCTTGGCTTGCCAATGGCCCAAAGCAGTCTCGAGCTGAACCTGACGAGTGGGTTGTTATGTATCCCATCGCGGATAAGCAGCACTGCGCGCATTGCAGTGTACCAGCGCAGGTCCTCCTGCTCTGACAGTACTAACAGCAGGGCTTTGTCGGCTCGCGAGCGGTAACCGGGTTGCCGTTTGTCTTTGGGGTCTTCCGTGGAGAACAGTATTTTGCCAAGCGGTTCGACAATGCTTGCGATGACATCCAGAGCGCTGAAAAGACCGGTGACAATCGGCAAGCTATGGCGGTACTCCTCATTCGCTGTGGTCCATGGCAGAACGTCATGGCCTTGTTTGATCAGGCTGAGTTCAACGAAGTTGGAATGGGCAAAATAGTCCTCCAGCACATGCAGGGCCTCGCCGAAGCAACGCATGCCATCTGGGGTCTTGCCATGCTCCGCCGCTTCGAACAGCTTATGACGCATATAGCTTTCGGCGGAATCGATATGGTGCTTTTTCGAGGTATGTGGGTTTACTTGGGTAGCTTCATCGCCGGGTCTCACCAGTCGCTCGAAGTCCTCATCGATCAGTTGTGGATCAACCGGGTTCTCGCTAAGGTTCGTGGGGTTGTCGATATGCTCGGACGGTCGATACACGCCTAGCATTTCTTTGGTAACCCGGTAGGCTTCGCGAGCTTCATCGGTATCTTGCAGGCTGATGAATTCCTCGTGGGCAAAGATATCGACGATTTTTGTGATGGCTTCCCGTGGTAATTGCCATGGGTGTTCGCGGTTGAAGTTTGCCGTGCGAATGATCTTCGGGTCGACTAACTGCGAGTGGTCTCGCAGCCAGTTGCCAAAATAGATCGCCTTGCATTCAAGTTCAGTGAAACCCGCATCTTTTAGAATCAGTTCGATAGACTCGTGGCCGAAGGAGTTCTCTGAGCCATTGCCTGTGCCTGCGCCAAACCGAGGCTTGATGATGGGGGTGTCTGACTCCTGTGGCAGGAGACTCTCGAGGTCTGGGGCGGCACTGAGGTCCAGCACCAGGGGCGAGGTTTGCTCTGCGTTGGTGTAGTGGCCGAATTGAGTCCCTGTCTCAGGGGTACTGTCGAACAGGCTCAGCATTGCTGCATAGTTTTCGCCGACCTCTTCGGCTCCAAGCAACTCTGGCATTGGGTCCAGCGCAGAGAGCTCGGACTCGAACAAGGCATGCAGGTGCCGACCGAACGCGCCCAGCATTTCAATTAGCAGATTGGGGGCAGTGGTGGGATCTTCCAGGGCTTGCTCGATAGCGGTGACATCGACGCTGATGGTACGGGTGTCGCTGTCGTAGCTGGCAATGCGCTCGGCATTTTCATCGACGCGGTGATCCGGGTTTTCGACATCGTCCGCGAGCAGGGCATTGCGGAATTTGATGTAAAGCTCCGCAGGAACTTCATAGCCGAAGATCGGCGTGAACATCAGTACAAATTCCAATTCTTCGTACTTGCGTGCAATCGCGGTTAATTGCTCCAGCGCGAAGGTGCTGTTCAGTTCGCTCATGGTGGCGTCCTCATTAATGGTTGGACGACAACATTGCTGTTCGGTGAGCGGTAACAGAATATGGAAGAACTACCTTACATCGGTGTCAGGCTGATCTCGCTGCGTAATCGTTTGTTTCTTGCGTGCAGGTGCAGTGTTTTCCTACGTGTAGGGGCTAGTGTCCTGTCTTGGAAGGACGCTCTCTTTTGGCGAGTGGCTTGGCTGTTTGGTCAAGGCTCCGCGATGAGCCATGGCAGGGCTATGGCAACGCCAGCCAGGCGCCCAAGACGCCGGCAAAAGTGAATAGCTTGTTTCCGAGACAGGGCACCAGGGGCAACACCTGGCTGGCGTGCCCCTGCTTCTTGTATCAACCGTGCAATGCCTGACTCAGTGACGCGGCCCGAGTACCCAGCAGCAAATGCCAAACACCATCGGCCTGTTGGCTGATGCCCTGGCAACCCAGGCTCATCAGTTGTGCCGAATTGACCCGACCCTGATCCTTGAGCTGGATTCGTACCCGGCTTAGCGCCACGCACTGCGCTTTCACCAGGTTGTCGCGACCACCCAATGCCTGCAGCCAATCTTCGACGGCTACCGCTTGCGTGGCGGGAGCCGGCGTGTCTGGACTGAGCGGGGGGGCAATTGGCGCATGAGGTATCTCGGCACGTATTTCATCCGCTAGCGCATCGGCCATCGGCCCGACCACCACCTGCAGGCTGCCGCCGCTGCCGGGGCGGACCACGGCCAGGGCGCCTAGGCTCTTCAGCGTCGCGTCGTTGGCCAGGCTGCGGTCGGCGAGCACCAGGCGCAGGCGTGTGGTGCAGGCATCGATACCGTGCAGGTTGGCGCTGCCGCCGAGGGCGTCGATATAGCGTCGGGCGCGGCTGGCGTCGCCGGCCATGCTGGTCTGTGCGATGGGTTGCTCTTCACGGCCCGGGGTCTTCAGGTCGAAGCGGCGGATGCAGTAGTCGAACACGAAGTAGTAGACCACGGCATACAACAGGCCTACAGGGAACACCAGCCAACCGTTGCTGGAACGCCCCCAGCCCAGGGCCATGTCGATGGCGCCGCCGGAGAAGGTGAAACCCAGGCGGATTCCGAGGAGGTCGCACAGCGCCATGGACAGCCCGGTCAACAGCGCATGGATCAGGTACAGCAGCGGTGCGAGGAACATGAAGGCGAACTCGATCGGCTCGGTCACCCCGGTCAGTGCCGAGGTCAGGGCCATCGACAACAGCACCCCGCCGATCAGCTTGCGTCGCGCCGGCAGGGCGTGGCGATACATGGCCAGGCAGGCGGCGGGCAGGCCGAAGATCATCACCGGGAACATGCCGGCCATGAACTGCCCTGCGTTCGGATCGCCCGCGAAGAAGCGCGCCAGGTCGCCGGTGACCACCTGGCCGCTGGCCGCCTGGAAGCTGCCGAAGACGAACCACACCAGGTTGTTGAGGATATGGTGCAGGCCAGTGATGATCAGCAGGCGGTTGAGCACGCCGAAGAAGAACGCGCCGATACTGCCGCTCTCCAGCATCAGTTGGCCGAGGCTGTTGATGCCGTCCTGGATCGGCGGCCAGACCAGGCCGAACAACAGCCCGAGGAACACCGCCGACACCCCGGTGGCAATCGGCACGAAGCGCCGGCCGCCGAAGAACGCCAGGTAGTCCGGCAGCTGGATGTCCTTGAAGCGGTTGTACAGGCCGCCACCGAGCAGGCCGCAGAGGATCCCGGCGAGCATGCCCATGTCGATCTTCGGGTCGATCACCTTCAGCGTCGCCACCAGCACCAGGTAGCCGATGGCCCCGGCCAGCCCAGCGGTGCCGTTGTTGTCGCGGGCGAAGCCCACGGCGATGCCGACGGCGAAGATCAGCGCCAGGTTGGCGAAGATCGCTTGCCCTGCGTCATGCACCAGGGCGATGTCGAGCAGGTCGGTGTCGCCCAGGCGCAGCAGCAGGCCGGCGATGGGCAGGATGGCGATGGGCAGCATCAAGGCGCGGCCGAGCCGCTGCAGGCCCTGGATGAAGTGCTGGTACATGGTGCGCTCCGATTATTGTTGTAGGGCCGCGGCGGCGGCCGGTTGGGCGTGGGACGGGGCGGTGAAGTCACGGCAGGCCTGGCGCACCGCGGCGGCGCTGGACAAGCCCAGCAGGCCCTGGCTGAAGCGGCGGCAGGCGGCGGCATCGAGCTGGCGCACCTGCGCCTTGATCTCGCCGATCTGCGGCGCGCTGACCGACAGCTCGGCCACCCCCAGCCCGACCAGCACCGGCGTGGCCAGCGGGTCGCAGGCCAGCGCACCGCACACGCCGACCCAGCGCCCGTGCTTCGCCGCGCCCTGGCAGGTCAGCTCGATCAGGCGCAGCAGGGCGGGGTGCAAGGCATCCACCCGCGCAGCCAGCCCGGCATGGTCGCGGTCCATGGCCAGGGTGTACTGGGACAGGTCGTTGGTGCCGATGGAGAAGAAATCGGCATGTTCGGCCAGGCGCTCGGCGAGCAGCGCCGCGGCCGGCACCTCGATCATCACCCCCAGCTCGGCGCGTTGCCTGATGCCCAGCTCGCCGGCCAGCCGGTCCAGGCGCTGGCGAATGGCGATCAGCTCGTCGACTTCGGTCACCATCGGCAACATGATCCGGCAACGCTGTTGCGGGCTGACTTGCAGCAACGCGCGCAACTGCTGGTCGAGCAGTTCCGGGCGCACCTGGCCCAGGCGGATGCCGCGCAGGCCCAGCACCGGGTTGGCCTCGGCCGGCAGGGGCAGGTAGTCGAGCTGCTTGTCGCCGCCTACATCGATGGTACGGATGATCACCGGGCGTTCGGCCATGGCATCGAGCACGGCCTGGTAGGCGCTGCGCTGCTCGGTCTCGTCCGGCGCGGTGGGGCGGTCGATGAACAGGAATTCGCTGCGCAGCAGGCCGATGCCGTCGGCACCTTGGGCCAAGGCCTCGGCGGCCTCCTCGGCACTGGCGACATTGGCGGCGACCTCGATCACTTGGCCATCGCGGGTGCGGGCGCTCTGTTGAGCGGCGGCCTGCTGGCGTTGGCGGGTTTCGCGGCGCTGTCGCACAAGACGCTGGACCTCGGCCAGACGCTGCGCATCGGCCTCGGTTTCCAGGCGGCCCTGGTCGGCGTCCAGCACCAGTGGCGTGCCGGCGGGCAGCTCCAGCAGCGCTTCGCCCACGGCCACCAGGCACGGCAGGCCGCGGGCGCGGGCAAGGATGGCGACGTGCGAGGTGGCGCCGCCGGCGGCCATGCACAGCCCGGCGACCTCGTGGCGGGCCAGTAGCAGCAGGTCGGAGGGCGTCAGTTCATGGGCGACGACGATGGCCGAGGGGGGCAGGCGCAGTTGCCGGGTTTCACCCAGCAAGGCCCGCAGAACGCGCTGTTGCAGGTCGTACAGGTCGTTGGCGCGCTCGGCCAGCAACGGGTTGCCCAGGCTGCGCAGGATTTGGCACTGGGCATCGATGGCACGGCTCCAGGCATGGCTGGCGGCGACGCCGTTGGCGATATGCTGGCGGGCGTCGCCGAGCAGGGCCGGATCGTCGAGCAAGGCCAGGTGGGCCTCGAGGATCGCGGCCGCGTCCTCCTGGCCGCGCGGCAGGTGGCGCCAGTCGCGGTCGATGGCGTGGCGCACTTCGGCCAAGGCCGTGTTCAACGCCTGGTGCTGTGCGGCGGGGTCGTTGTCGCCGTTGTCGGGCGGCAGGCTGACTCCGTCCAGCCGGGCCAGCGGCCCTTGGGCCAGGCCGGGGGCGGCGCAGACACCGGTAAGCATGCCGGGCCCGGCAGTGGGCTTGGGCATGGCGGTGCTGGTCGGCGCGTGCGCGGCATGGCGCTCACCGACCGAGGTTGTCTGTACGGCGGCGATCAACGCCTGCAGCGCGGCCTGGCTGTCTGGCCCGGTGCAGATCAGTTCGACTTCGGCACCTTCGCCAACACCCAGCCCCATGACCGCCACCAGGCTGTCGAGGTCGGCCTCGCGCTCGGCGAAGCGCAGCACGGCATGGCTCTGGAAACCTTGCGCAGTCTGACGCAGCAAGGCAGCGGGGCGGGCGTGCAGGCCGCCGTGATGAGCGACCCGGGCGTGACCGCGCGCGCTTTCATCGCTGACCGGCCGGGCATTCGCTTCGCGAGCCGTGGCCTCGACCTCCAGCAGCGCCGCGCCGAGCTGCGCAGTGCCTGCCTCCAATTGCCTCAGGCCAAAGCCTGGGCCATTGCTGATCAGCATCACCGTAACCAGGCTGACACAGTGCTGCGCCACCAGGTCCATGTCGAAGCGCACCAGCGGCTGGCCTTGGCTGACCTGGTCGCCCAGCGCCACCAACGGCGAGAAGCCACGGCCCTGCAGTTGCACGGTGTCGACACCGATATGCAGGAGGATTTCCGCACCGTTGGCCGCGCGCAGGGTCAGCGCGTGGCCGGTGCGGGCCAGTTGCACCACCTCGCCGGCACACGGGGCGTGCAGCACGTCGTTGAGCGGGTCGATGGCGACGCCGTCACCGAGGGTGGCGCTGCTGAACACCGGGTCCGGCACTTGTTCCAGCGGCACCAGCGGCCCTGCGAGCGGGGCATGGAGGATGATCTTGTTATTGTCGGGCATGCGCTGTTCCTCGCGGCTTCACTGCGTGCAGGTCACTTTGCTCAGGTGGCGCGGCTGGTCGGGGTCGAGGCCACGGGCCTCGGCCAGGGCCGCGGCCATGACGTAGAAGCTCTGGATCGCCAGCAGCGGGTCCAGGGCCGGGTGTTCGGCGCAGCTCAGGGTGAGGTCGCGCCCGGCGATATCGGCGGGTGCCGCCAGCAGCACATGGGCGCCGCGCTGGCGCATGTCGGCGGCCAGTTGCAGCAGGCCGGCCTGCTCGACGCCGCGCGGGGCGAACACCAGCAGCGGGTACTGGGCGTCGATCAGCGCCATGGGGCCGTGGCGCACCTCGGCGCTGCTGAAGGCCTCGGCCTGGATCACCGAGGTTTCCTTGAACTTGAGCGCCGCTTCCTGGGCGATGGCAAAGCCGGCGCCACGGCCGATCACCATCAGTCGTTCGGCGTCACGCAAGGTGTCGAGGGCCGGGCTCCAGTCCTGGGCGGCGGCCTCGCGCAATTGCGCGGGCAGGGCAAGGCCGGCTGCCAGCAGGGCGTGGTCCTGGCCCCAATGGGCGACCAGGCGAGCACTGGCGCTCAGGGTGGCGACGAAGCTCTTGGTCGCCGCCACCGAAAGCTCAGGCCCGGCGCCCAGCGGCAGGTGGTGCTGGCAGGCCTGCTCCAGCGGCGAGCCCTCGGCATTGACCAGCGACACGGTGGTCGCGCCGCACTGGTTCAGGCGACGCAGGCTGTCGACCAGGTCCGGGCTTTGGCCCGACTGCGAGAAGCCCAGCGCCACCTGGCCGCGCACCCGCAGCGGCGCCTGCTGCAAGGTCACCACCGACATCGGCAGCGAGGCCACCGGCAGGCCGAGTTGCTGCATGGCGACATAGGCGAAGTAGCTGGCGGCGTGATCCGAACTGCCCCGGGCCACGGTCAGCGCCACCTGTGGGTCGAGCCGGCGCAGTTGTTCGCTCAGGGTTTCCAGGCGCGGGTCCAGCGCCTGGTTCTGTCGTTCGACGACATCGGCGCAGCTGCGGGCTTCTTCGAGCATCCTTGAGCTCATGCGGTTTCTCCTTCGACCATCACGGCGGTCAGGTTCAGTTGGCGATCGAGCAGCACCGCGTCGGCCCAGGCGCCCGGTTGCAGGCGGCCACGGTCGGCGATGCCGAGGTAATCGGCGGGGTAGCGGGACAGGCGCGCGGAGGCCTCGGCCAGGGGCAGGCCGATCTTCACCAGGTTACGCAGGGCCTGGTCCATGGTCAGGGTGCTGCCGGCCAGGGTGCCGTCGGGCAGGCGCACGCCGCCCAGGCACTTGGTCACGGTGTGGCTGCCCAGGCGGTATTCGCCGTCGGGCATGCCGGCGGCGGCGGTGGAGTCGGTGACGCAGTACAGGCACGGGATCGCGCGCAGGGCCACCTTGATCGCCCCGGGGTGCACATGCAGCAGGTCGGGGATCAGCTCGGCGTAGCGGGCGTGGGCCAGGGCCGCGCCGACGATGCCCGGCTCGCGGTGGTGCAGCGGACTCATGGCGTTGTACAGGTGGGTGAAGCTGCTGGCGCCGGCCTCCAGGGCCGCCACGCCTTCCTCGTAGCTGCCCAGGGTGTGGCCGATCTGCAGGCGGATGCCACGCTGGCTCAAGGCCTGGATCAGCGGCAGGTGCCCGGCGATTTCTGGGGCGATGGTGATGACCTTGATCGGCGCCAGGGCCAGGTATTCCTCGACTTCGTCGAGCAGCGCCTGGTGGGCGAAGTTCGGCTGAGCGCCGAGCTTGCCGGGGTTGATGTACGGGCCTTCCAGGTGCACGCCGAGAATGCGCGCGCCTTGGCGCGGTTGCTTGAGGTGCGCGCCCAGTTCGGCCAGTACGCGGGCCAGTTCCTCGCGTGGCGCGGTCATGGTGGTGGCCAGCAGCGAGGTGGTGCCGAAGCGCCTATGGGTGCGGGCGATGGTAGCGAAGGCCTCACCGCCCTGCATGATGTCGCTGCCGCCGCCGCCGTGCACATGCAGGTCGATGAAACCGGGCAACAGGTAGGGCAGGTCGTTGGCCAGCGGGTCGCACGGGGTGCCCTCGATGGCCTGTATGCGGCCGTTTTCGAGGTGCAGTTGGCCGCACACCCAGCCGTCGGGGGTGAGGATGTTGGCGATGTCCATGGGGGCTCCGGTCAGCGTCGCAGTTCGGCGACGAAGTCGTAGTAGTCGTTGCGGCAGTAGGTGTCGGTCAGTTCGATGGCGGTGTTGTCGTCGAGGTAGCCGATCCGGGTCATCAGCAGCATGGCGGTGCCGGGGGCGATGCCCACCTGTGCGGCCAGTTCGTCGCTGGCGTTGATCGCGCGGATGTGTTGCAGGGCGCGGACCACCGGGCGGCCGAGTTGGTCGAGGTGCTGGTACAGCGAATCGCCGATGGCCTGTGGGTCACCAAGCAGGCGGGCGGGCAGGGTGCTGACCTCCACCGCCATGACGATGTCGTCGGCCTTGCGCAGGCGCTTGAGGTGGGCCACCTGGTCAGTGGGCGACAGGCCGAGGCGGATCAGTTCGTCGCTGCTTGGCGTGCCGATGCTGCGCTCCAGCCACTGCGAGCTGGGCACGAAGCCTTTCATGCGCAGCATTTCGCTGAAGCTCGACAGGCGTGAAAGGGGTTGTTCGAGGCGTGGGGTGATGAAGGTTCCGGAGCCCTGGATGCGCTGGATCAGGCCTTGTTCGAGCAGCACCTCAAGCGCCTTGCGCGCGGTGACCCGGGAGATGTCGAGGGTTTCGCTGAGGGTGCGCTCCGAGGGTAGCGCCTGGTCGGCGGTCCACTGGCCGGCGTGGATGGCCTGCTCCAGGTTGCGTGCCAGCTGCAGGTAGAGCGGGGTGGCGCTGGTGTCGTCGGGGCGCAGGGCCGATAGAGGACGCATGGGCGGTGTCCGGTATTGTTGTTTGGTAGAAAATTAATACCACTTTAATACCAGGTCAATACCACTGGTCTGATCAGGAATCTCATTTTTTGATTCAGGGCTGCGCAGCAGCCCTGGCAATCCATCGGTCTACCCAGCCCTGCGCACCACCCCGCACGCCAGCAACCCCACTTCGAACAGCAGCCACATCGGCACCGCCAGCATCGTCTGGGAAAATACATCCGGTGGCGTCAGGACCATCCCCACCACGAAGCAGCCGACAATCACATAGGGCCGGCTGCGGCGTAGCGTGGCCACGTCAGTGAGCCCGGCCCAGACCACGATGAAGATCGCCACCGGGATCTCGAAGGCCAGGCCGAACGCCAAAAACAGCGCCAGGATGAAGTCCAGGTACAAACCGATATCGGTCATCATCGCCACCCCTTCCGGGGTCACGCTGGCGAAAAAGCCGAACATCATCGGAAACACCAGGAAGAATGCGAACGCCATGCCGCCGTAGAACAGCACGATGCTCGACAGCAGCAACGGCAAGGCGATGCGCCGTTCGCGGCGATACAGCCCCGGGGCGATGAAGCCCCAGGCCTGGTGCAGCAACAGCGGCATGGCAACGAACAGCGCGCACATCGCCGTCAGCTTGAACGGCGCCAGAAACGGCGAGGTGACGCTGGTGGCGATCATGCTGGCGCCTTCGGGGAGGTAACGGCGCAGCGGTTCGGAAATGTGCGTGTACAGCGTCTGGGCAAAGGGGAACAGCCCGCAGAACACCAGCACGATCACCAGCAGGCAGCGCACCAGGCGCTTGCGCAGGTCGCGCAGATGATCGGTCAGCGGCATGCGCGCCGCCTGGTCGAGAGCGAGGGGCATCAAGCGCTCTCCTTGGCATGGGCGACTGGCGTCGGGTCATTGGCCGGCGTCGCGTCGAGCTGGATACCTTGGCGCAGCTCCTGCTCCAGGCGCTGCAACGGCGCGGCATCCAGGGCGGGCATGTCGATCTGCCGTTCCACCTGCGCCTTCAACGCATTCAGTGCCCGACGGGCCTGGCCCAGCCCACGGCCCAGGCTACGCGCCGCCACCGGCAGGCGCTCGGGGCCGAGCACCAGCAGGGCGACGATGCCCACCAACAGCAGTTCGGTGAAGCCGATCTCGAACATCAGGCCTGACGATCCGTTTGCGTCTGCTGCGCCGGCTGATTGTTCAGCACCTGCGGCTGTTGCTCGACAGTGTTGTCGGCAGTGCCGCCCATGGACTTGCGAAAGCCCTGGATCGCCTCGCCCACATCAGCGCCCAGCCCCTTGAGACGCTTGGTGCCGAACAGCAGGAAGACGATCAACAGCACGATCACCAATTGCCAGATTCCGATGCCACCCATGTAAGACCACTCCTGTCAGGTCAAAGAAAAAGGAAGGCCAATCCTGCCCTGCGCAGATGACGGGCACATGACTGCCATGTGCCTGCAACAACCGGCGTGTTGACTGGCGCTTTCAGCGGCCACGGGAAGACAAGGATGGGGCGCAGGCGACAACGGGGCGCGGCACTGCTGATGGTGCTGGTGGTGCTGGCGATGCTGGCGGCGGGGCTGGCCTGGCTGGTGGAGGATGGCCGGCGCCAGGTGGATGCGGTGCGCCTGCTGCACCAGCGGGTGCAGGTGCGCGCCATGGAGCAGGCTGGCCTGGCCTATGCCTCCCAGGCCCTGCGTGATCCGGCCTGGCGCGCCAGCCCGCTGTTCTGGCAGGCCCTGCGTGGGCAGCCGCTGGCCTACGACTTTGGCGCCGGCGAGGCGCAGTTGCGGGTGATCGACCAGCACAGCTGCTTCAACGTCAACGCCCTGCTGGGGGAGGATGGCCCACGGGCCGAGCGCCAGTTGCGCCAGCTGTTGGGCGATGACATGGCTGCCGAACGGCTGGTCGATGCCCTGGCCGACTGGCTGGATGCCGACAGCGATGCTCGTCTGCAGGGCGCCGAGAGCGCCCAGTACCTGCGCCAGCAGCCACCGCGACTGGCGGCCAACCAGCCCATGCTCGACACCAGTGAACTGAACCTGCTGCTGGAGCCGGACAGTGGTCGGCAAGGCCGCTATCGAATGCTTTGCGCGCTGCCGTCGACCAGCGGCTGGCGGCTCAATGCCAATGCCTTGGGGCTGGAGCACTTGCCATTGCTGGAGGCGATGTACGAAGGACAGTTCTCCCGTTCGATACTCAGCCGCGTGATCAGTGGCCGCCCGGCGGCCGGGTATGTCGATGCCGCGGCCTTGCGCCAGGCGCTGGGGGCGGTGGATGACGAGACCTTCGCCCGGCTAAGCGAAGGGTTGTTGCTCAACAGCGGCCATTTCGTCCTGCAACTGTCGTTCGAGGAAGAGGGGCGCACGCTGCGCAGCCAGTTCCAGATCGAGGCGCTGGGCGTGGTGCAATGGCATGCGCGGGTGCCGGCGCAGCAGGTGCGGGTCAGGGGGCGGGAGCCGGTGGCCTGGTAGCAGACAATCGCAGGTTGTGCGCAATCTGTGTAGGAGCAGCCTTGCGTCGCGAAAGGGGCGCGCAGCGGCCCCAGATTCTGAGCCACCATCAAAATCGCCGGGGCTGCTGCGCAGCCCTTTCGCGACGCAAGGCCGCTCCTACAGTGACCGCGCTAGCTTTAGCAGTTGAGCAAGACAGTCGCTCCCACAAGGTGTACGCAAACCCTTGAGGGAGCGGCCCTGCGCTTGGGGCGAATCAGGCGGTGCCGATCTCCCCGCCATCATCACGCTGGATCACCACCGTCGAGGCCCGTGGCCGCACCGAGCTGCCGGCCGGCGTGACGTCGGTGGCCTTGTCGGTGCTCGGCCAGTTGTCCGGGTGCTGGATGTTGACGAACATGGTCTTGTTGTCCGGGGTGAAGGTAATGCCCGTTACCTCGCAACCATTGGGCCCGACGAAGAAGCGGCGCAGGTCCACCTGGTTGGTGGCGTTGACCGGGATCTGCTTGCCGTTGGCATCCACCAGGTCGGTGGGGATCACCGCCAGCAACTGGTCGTTGGTGTAGCTGGTCAAGGTGGCCTCGCCATTGTCGGTCTCGAACCACAACACACCGCGGCTATCGAAGCTCATGCCGTCGGGGCTGGCGAACTGGTTCAGTTCGGTCAGGCCCGAGCGGTTGATGTCTGGGGTGCCGGCGGCGTTGGCGCCGAACACGAAGATGTCCCAGGTGAAGGTCTTGTGATCGTCGCTGTCGTGCCAGCGGATGATGTGGCCGTGGCGGTTCGGCCCGCGTGGGTTGGCCGCATCGACCTTGGCCGCGGTGCGTGCGCTGTTGTTGGTCAGGGTCAGGTAGACGTCGCCGTTGAGCGGGTTGACGGCAGTCCACTCGGGGCGGTCCATCGGTGTGGCGCCCACGGCGTCGGCAGCACCACGGGTGTTGAGGATGATGCCCGGCAGGTCGCCGAACTGCGCCCCCAGGGTGCTGCCGGCGGTGGTTGGGGTGGCCACGTCGAGCAGCAGCCACGCGCCGGTGCCGTTGGCATCGAAGCGGGCGACATACAGCTTGCCCTTGTCCAGGTACTTGGCGCCGGTGGCCAGGCGGTCGGCCGGGTTGGCGTCGGCCGGGTCCCACAGCGCGTCGGAGACGAACTTGTACAGGTACTCGTTGTTGGAGTCGTCGCCGGTGTACCAGACCAGCGGCTTGCCGGCCACCGGCAGGCCCGGGCAGCAGCCTTCGTGGCGGAAACGGCCCAGGGCGGTGCGCTTCACGGCCAGGGTGGCGGCGTTGTAGGGGTCGATCTCGACGATGTAGCCGTAGGTGCTGGCTTCGTTGCGGAAGTCGTCGGTGGCGCTGGCGCCGGTTGGGGTGATGTCGAAGCGGGCGAATTCGCCGGCCACTTCGCTGGCGTCACCGGCGGCAGTCTCCCACTTGTACTGGCCGCTGCTGCTGGATACGCCGATGCGCACCTGGTTGGCCGGGCGGGTGCCCTTGTTGACGAAAATGCCGGGCCAGTTCTCCTCGCAGGTCAGGTAGGTGCCCCATGGGGTGTAGCCGTTGCCGCAGTTGTTGTTGGTGCCGCGGCACTGGGTGCCGGTGGGCGAGAACTTGGTCTTGACGTGGTCGGTGCCGCGCATCGGGCCGGCGATATCCATCAGCGAGACGGTAGTGAAGCGGCGGTTGAGCGGGTCGTTGTCGACCACCTGCCAGCGCCCGGCGACCTTGCTGATGCGCACCACGCCGGCGCCGTGGGCGTTGATCTCCTTGCGCACCTCTTCGACCGGGCGTTTGCCGGCGACGGTGGTGGGCCCGCTCGGGTGCAGGGCGGCGGTGTCGATGTACTCGAAGTTGATCGCCAGCAGGCCGTCGCTGGAGCTGCCGTTGATGGGGAAGAAGTGCATGCCGTCATGGTGCATGCCCATGGCGTTGGCCTGGTCGGTGGAGCTGTTGCTGCCGTCGGCCTTCCATGGGTTGGCGGTGGCGTTCAACGGTGTGCCCCAGGGCGCCAGGACGTAGGCGCTGTAGCCGGCGGCGACCACGCAGGCGTCGGTACGCGAGCCGGTGATCGAGTTGAAGCCCAGCTTGAGCTTGGGTTTCTCTGGCGTGGTGGGCGGTGCCGGATCATCGTGGTTGGAGCCACCGCCGCTGTCGAAGCAACCGGTCAGGCCGGCACCGGCGATCATGGCGATGGCGGCGCCGAGGCTGCCGCGAACCACGGCGCGACGGCTCAGGTAAGTGTCCATGACACTGGCCATCGGCAGGTTGCCGCTCGGGTTGCGGTCCAGGTTATCGCCGCTGTCTCGACTCATCAGGGTGTCCTTTTTTGGCTGAGTTGAAGGAAACCGCGACTGTAGACGGCAAGTATGATGATTGATTGTCAGATTTGTTAACGCGCGTTTAAAACTTGCGGCTATTACTAAAGGTTTAATCAAGTACCTTTTGGAATTACCGTCGGTTTTCTGCCATCAAACTGTCACGCAAGCGCCGCAATATCCGGGGCCCAACGAGAACAGGGATGGCGGAGTCGATGGCAAGCAGGCGCGAAGTGATCAGCTGGATGGGTGTCGGTGCCCTGGCACCGTTGCTCGGTGCCTGCTCGGCCTTGCCCATGCCCCGTGGCGCGGCTGACCGGGCGCTGGACCTGCTGTATGTCGCCGATACCCTCGACGCCCGCCAACCCGGCCAGGCCGTGGTGCCGGCTACACGGCTGGGGCCGGTCAGCCACCTGGGCCGGGCGCCCTGGATGAGTGGTCCGAACGCCAGCGCCGGACAGCCGGCGCTGGCGCCACTGCTCGATGCCAATCTGGCCGGGCAGGCCCGCACCGGCGGCTACGCGGTGTTGGCGGCGCTGCTCGAGCAACTGCGGCTCGAGGCGGGTCGCGAGCAGTGCCTGACCCTGGAGAACGGCCAATGCTGGAACGGCAGCGGCCTGGCCTACCTCACCCAAGGTGAAAGCGGTGTGCAGGGCAGCCAGTTGCTGGGCAGCGAGGTGCGGGTCAGCAGCGATGAGCGTGTGCTGTGGCCGCAGCGCAGTGCCGGGCTCTATCGCCAGTCTTCCTCTATTACCCTCGGTGCCGGCCTGGCCGATGCCCAGGCCAAGGCCCTGGGCGTCAAGGGGCTGCAGGTGTTCCAGCGTGGTGGTGTGCGCATTGCCGTGGTCGGCGTCACCGACCCTTATGCGCAGGATCAGAAAGCCTCCCTCAAACAGTGGTACCAATCCTTGCAACCGAGCTTCCAGCAAGCCCGGCGCGAGGCCGACCTGGTGGTGGCGCTGGCGGATGTCGGCACCGGCCCTGGGCTGTGGCTGGCCGAGCGCGTGCCGGAGGTGGATGTGCTGCTGTGTGCCCGTGGCCAGGACCTGTGGCCGGCGCCCGTGCAGGCCATTCAGGCCAGCGGTCGCCGAGTGCCGGTACTGTTCGCTGGCTGCCGGGCCAGCGGCGCGTTTCGTCTGCGCTGCCGCCAGGCGGGCGATCAGTGGCAGTTCGAGGCGCGCTTCTTCCCGGCCTTCGAGCACAGCCTCGGGCCTCAGGCGATGGCCCGCGCCAACCTGTTGCGCGGCGAGTTGCAGCGCCAGCGCAGTGGCTATGCCGCCTGGCTCGATCAGCCGTTGGCGCACGCCCCCGAGGCGCTGTGGCGCCGCGATACCCGTGGCGGCAGCTGGGACCGCCTGCTGCACCAGGCCCTGGCCGACGACTCGAGCATGCCGGTGCTGCTGCCCGGTCTGCGTTACGACTACCCTCTGCAAGCCGGTGAAGCGATCACCCGCGAGCATCTGATCAGCCTGACTGGCGGCTATCCCGCCCCGGTGGTCGAGGCCCCGGCGCGCCAGGTCGAGCAGGTGCTGGAAAACGCCGCCGAGCAGCTGTTCGGCGATCCGTTGCTGCTGGACAACAGCCAGGACCTGCCGCGCTGGCAAAGCCAGGGCTGGCAGGTCAGCTACAGCCCCAACGGCAAGCGCATCATCGGCCTGCAACCGGTCGAAGGGCTGTGCCGTACCTTCGGTCTGCATTTCGATGCCCAGGCCGGCGCGCCGCTGTGGCAGACGTTGGAAGCCTGGCTGAGCCGACAGACTCCGGGCTGGGCCTTGGCGCCTTTGCAACTGCCAGCCGTGCGCTACGTGCAGGGCCACCCCGGTTGGCATCCGCACCAGGTGGCCGCGTGACCTCGCGGCTGTTCAGCTTCGGTCTGCTGACCCTGGCCGGCTGGCTGGCGGCGCAGTGCGTGCTGCTGCTGAGCCGTCAGCCGCAGCCGGCTAGCGCGCCTCAGCAGGTATTGGCGCCGTTGCCCGGCTTGCTGGTCGAGCATTGGCAGGCGCCGCTGGACGACGGCAGCATCCCGCTCACTCGCTTGCCCCTGGTCTACCTGGGTGGGCTCAAGGCCCAGCCGCTGTCGGCCAGCGTGGTGGTACTGCGGCACGGCCAGCAGGTGCGCACCCTCGGCCGTGGCCAGCGCCTGGCGCCGGGCATCGTGCTGCAGGACATCGACGCCGATGGCTTGATTTTCGACAACAACGGCCGGCGCGAGCGCCTGCCCTGGCCACCACGCCCCGCCGTGACCGGCTTAAAGCGCCAAGGATGAATGATGATCGCAAGGTACTGTCTGGTCGGGCTGCTGATGCTCGGCATGTCCCTGGCCCGGGCCGAAGAGCCGGAGGTGTTCGCCGACGACGGCACGCCGTTGTACGAGGTGAACTTCGTCGACACCGAGCTCGGTGAGTTCATCGACAGCGTGTCGCGCATCACCGGCACCACCTTCATCGTCGACCCCCGGGTACAGGGCAAGGTCACCGTGCGCACGGTGGATCGGCATGACGCCGACGCTATCTACGACATCTTCCTTGCACAGTTGCGCGCCCAGGGTTTTGCCGCGGTGGACCTGCCCAACGGTAGCGTGAAGATCGTCCCCGACCAAGCCGCGCGCCTGGAGCCGGTGCCGGTGGAAACCGCCGGCAAGAAGGCCGAAGGCAGCGACGGCGTGGCCACCCGTGTGTTCAATGTGCGCAACGCCGCCAGCGAACAGATGCTCGGTATCCTCAAGCCGCTGATCGACCCACGGGTCGGGGTGATCACCCCGTATCCGGCGGCCAACCTGCTGGTGGTCACTGACTGGCGCAGTAACCTGGAGCGCATCGACAGCCTGCTGCGCCAGCTCGACCAGGTCAGCGACGAGCCGTTGCAGGTGATGCCGCTCAAGCACGCCAGCGCCGCCGACACCGCTGGCCTGGTGACCCGCCTGCTGGCCCGCGAGCAGGGCAGCGATGCCGCCCAGGTGGTCGCCGATCCGCGCAGCAATGCCCTGCTGGTACGCGGTAGCGCCGACAGCCGGGAGCGGGTGCGGGCGCTGCTGGCGCAGCTCGACCGGCCCAGCGACAGTCGGCGCAGCAGCAACACCCAGGTCATCTATCTGCGCCACGCCAATGCCGCCGAGGTGGTCAAGGTGCTGCGCGGCCTGAGCCAGGCTGGCACGGTGCCGGCGGCGGAAGGCGAGGGCAAGGATGCGCCCGTCCCGGCGGCCAGCGACTCGGGTATCCGCCTGGAGTACGAGGAAGGCACCAACGCCGTGGTGATGGTTGGCCCCGACAGCGAGCTGGCCGCCTACCGCAGCATCGTCGAGCAGCTGGACATTCGCCGGGCGCAGGTGGTGGTCGAGGCGATCATCGCCGAGGTCTCCGACAGCAGCGCCCAGGAACTGGGCGTGCAGTGGCTGTTCGCCGACGAGAAATTCGGCGCCGGCATCGTCAACTTCGGCGGCAACGGGGTGAACATCGCCAGCATCGCCGGGGCCGCCAGCAGCGGCGACAACGAGAAACTCGGCAAGCTGCTGTCGGCCACCACTGGCGCCACCGCCGGTATCGGCCACTTCGGCGGCGGTTTCAACTTTGCCATGCTGGTCAACGCACTCAAGGGCAAGAGCGGCTTCAACCTGCTGTCCACGCCGACCCTGTTGACCCTGGACAACGCCGAGGCATCGATACTGGTCGGGCAGGAGGTGCCGTTCGTCACCGGCTCGGTCACCCAGAACAACGCCAATCCCTACCAGACCATCGAGCGCAAGGAAGTCGGGGTGAAGCTGCGCATCAAGCCGCAGATCAGCATCGACGACAGCGTGCGCCTGGACATCGTCCAGGAGGTGTCGTCGATCGCCGACTCCAGCGCCGCCAGCGACGTGATTACCAACAAGCGCGAGATCAAGACCAAGGTCATGGTCGAGGACAACGGCCTGGTGATCCTTGGCGGGCTGATCAGCGACGAGCTGGCCACCAGTAATCAGCGCGTGCCGCTGCTGGGCGATATTCCCTACCTGGGCCGGCTGTTCCGCTCCGACGCCAGCAAGAACACCAAGCAGAACCTGATGGTGTTCATCCGCCCGCGCATCCTGCGTGACGGCGAGAGCCTGGCCGGGATCAGCCAGCAGAAGTACCAGAGCCTGCAGCAGAACAGTCCGCTCAAGCTGCCTGCCTTGGCTGAAGGCCTGCCGCTTCTGCAGGTGTTTCCCGCCAGTCGGGCACGCCTTGAAGGCGGTGACTGGTGATGCTGCCATATCGCCTGGCACGGCAGAGCGGGGTGGCCATGGCACCGGCTGAAAACGGCTGGCAGCTGTGGCTGCGCGGCGACGCCGACAGTGACCAATTGCAGGAACTGCTGCGCGTGCATGGCCAGCCGGTAGGCATCGAGCAGCTCGACAGCGCGCGCTTCGACGAGCGCCTCGGCCAGCTTTACCAGGCCGGCGAGGCGGCGAACCAGGCCTTGATCGAAGGCATCGGCGAGCAGGTCGACCTGGACAGCCTGATGAGCGAGATGCCGCGCATCGAGGACCTGCTGGAAAGCGATGACGAAGCGCCGGTGATCCGCCTGATCAATGGCCTGTTCGGCCAGGCCCTGCGTTTGCGCGCCTCAGACATCCATATCGAAACCTTCGAGCAGAGCCTGGTGGTGCGCCTGCGCATCGACGGTCATCTGCGCGAGGTGCTGCGCCCGCCACGGGCGTTGTCGGCGATGCTGGTGTCGCGGATCAAGGTCATGGCGCGGCTGGATATCGCCGAGAAGCGCCAGCCCCAGGATGGCCGTATCACCCTGCGCGCCGCTGGGCGCGAGGTGGATGTGCGGGTCTCGACCTTGCCCGGCATCCATGGCGAGCGGGTGGTGATGCGCGTGCTCGACAAGCAGGCCAGCCTGCTGGCGCTGGACAACCTGGGCATGCCCGCCGCGGTGCTGCGTGGCGTGCGTTCATGCCTGGCACGGCCCAACGGCATCGTGCTGTCCACCGGCCCCACCGGTTCGGGCAAGACCACCACGCTGTACGCCAGCCTCAACAGCCTGAATGACGGCAGCCGCAATATCCTCACCGTCGAGGACCCGGTGGAGTACGCCATCGCCGGCATCGGTCAGACCGCCATCAACCCGCGTGCCGGGCTGACCTTTGCCAGTGGCTTGCGCGCCATCCTGCGCCAGGACCCGGACGTGATCATGCTGGGCGAGATCCGCGACCAGGAGACCGCGCAGATCGCCGTGCAGGCCAGCCTCACCGGGCATCTGGTGCTGTCGACCCTGCATACCAACAGTGCCGTCGGCGCGGTGACCCGCCTGCGCGACATGGGCATCGAGCCGTTCCTGATTGCCTCGTGCCTGCGTGGGGTGCTGGCCCAGCGCCTGGTGCGGCGCCTGTGCACCTGCGCGGTGGCGCAGCCGCTGCAAAGCGCCGAGCGTGAACTGTGGCCGGAACTGGGCAGCCTGCGCGAAAGCTTTCACCCGGTTGGCTGCGAGCACTGCCAGGGCAGCGGCTATGTCGGCCGGCTGGGGCTGTACGAGTTCATCGAGCTGGATGCTGGCTTGGTTGCCTTGCTCTACGACGGCGAGAGCGAACTGGCCATGCAGGCCTACCTGGATGGCCGCCGGCAGAGCCTGGTGGCTGAGGCCCGCGACTGCCTGGCCCGTGGCGAGACCAGCCTGGCCGAAGTGCTGCGCGTGGTGCAGGGCTAGCCATGCCGACCTATCGCTACCAGGCCGTGGATCTTGCCGGCAAGACGCACAAGGCCAGCGTGCAGGCCGACAGCGAGCGCCATGCGCGGCAATTGCTGCGCGAGCAGGGGCTGTTCACCCGGCACTTGCAACGTCACGACAGCGCCCAGCCACGTCGTCAGCGCCCGACCCGCGGCCAACTGTGCGAGCTGACCCGCCAATTGGCGACCTTGGTTGGCGCTGGCATCCCCCTGGTCGATGCCCTTGCCACACTGGAGCGGCAACTGCGCCAGCCGGCCTTGCACGCGGTGCTGGTGGCCTTGCGCGGTTCCCTCGCCGAGGGCCTGGGGCTGGCGCGTAGCCTGGCGCGACAGGGCGCGCCGTTCACCGGTTTGTATTGCGCGCTGGTCGAGGCCGGCGAGCGGTCCGGGCGCCTTGGTCAGGTACTGAGCCGTCTGGCAGATCATCTCGAACAAATGCAGCGCCAGCGCCACAAGGCACGCACCGCGCTGATCTACCCGGCGGTGCTGATGGGCGTGTCGCTGGCCGTGGTGGTCGGCCTGATGACCTTCGTGGTGCCCAAGCTCACCGAGCAGTTCGCCCACTCCGGGCAGAGCCTGCCTTTGATCACGTCGCTACTGATCGGCTTGAGCCAGGGGCTGGTGCAGGCCGGCCCCTATCTGCTGGCACTGGCGATCCTGGCCACGCTGTTGGGCGGCTGGCTGCTGCGCAAGCCGCACTGGTGCCTGCGCCGCGACGACCTGCTGCTGCGCCTACCGCGTATCGGCGTGCTGCTGCAAGTGCTGGAGAGCGCGCGCCTGGCGCGCAGCCTGGCGATCCTCTGCGGCAGCGGCGTGGCCCTGCTCGAAGCCTTGCAGGTGGCTACCGAGACGGTCGGCAACCGGCGCATCCGCGCGGCCATGGAGCAGGTGCGCCAGCAGGTTCAGGGTGGCACCAGCCTGCAGCGGGCGCTGGACAACGCCGGGGAATTTCCGCCGCTGCTGGTGAACATGGTCGGCAGCGGCGAGGCCAGCGGTACCTTGGCCGACATGCTCGAACGGGTGGCCGACGACCAGGAACGCGGCTTCGCCCGCCAGGTGGACACCGCCATGGCGCTGTTCGAACCGCTGATGATCCTGGTGATGGGCGCCGTGGTGCTGTTCATCGTGCTGGCGGTGCTGCTGCCGATCATGCAGCTCAACCAGGGATTGCAACTGTGACTAGGAGAACATCGATGCTGCAACGAGCTAACCGTCAGCGGGGCTTCACGCTGATGGAAATCATGGTGGTGATCTTCATCATCGGCCTGCTGATCGCCGTGGTCGCGCCCAGCGTGCTGGGCAACCAGGACAAGGCCATGAAGCAGAAAGTCATGGCCGACCTCGCGACCCTGGAGCAGGCGCTGGACATGTACCGCCTGGACAACCTGCGTTTCCCCAGCAACGAACAGGGCCTGGCGGCGCTGGCGAAGAAGCCGACCCAGGAACCGCTGCCACGCAGTTGGCGCAGTGACGGCTATATCCGCCGCCTGCCGGAAGATCCGTGGGGCACCCCGTACCAGTACCGCATGCCCGGCGAGCATGGTCGGGTCGATGTGTATTCGCTGGGCGCCGATGGCGTGCCGGGCGGCGAAGGGCTGGATGCCGATCTGGGCAACTGGGCGCTCTGAGTTGATCAAGCCTGAGGCCCACTCCCTCCAGCGCGGTTTCAGCCTGCTCGAACTGCTGGTGGTGCTGGCCATCGCCGCCTTGATGACCACCCTGGCCGTGGCCTGGCTCGACAGCGGCAGAAGCAGTGTCGACCAAGCACTCGATCGCCTGGCTGCCGCCACCGTGGCCCAGGCTGACCTGGCGCGCCATGCCGGGCAGTTGCGCGGGCTGCGCTGGAACGGCCAACGCCCCGAGTTCGTCCGTCGGCAAGGCGAGCACTGGCAGGTGGAAAGCGTGGCACTGGGTGATTGGCCCAAGGGCCTGCGGCCGGACTGGGCAGCCAGCCAGGCACCAGCGCTGTTGTTCACCCCCGATGGCTGGTCACGCCCGGGCACTGTGCGCTGGCGCTGGGCCGAGGGCGGTCAGCGCTGGGACTGGGACCGCGGCGGGCAGTTGCGCGTGAGCGCGATGCCATGAAGCGCCGGCAACGCGGCTTCACCCTGTTGGAGGTGAGCGTGGCCCTGGGCATCGCCGCCGTCCTGGCGGTGATTACCAGCCAGGTCCTGCGCCAGCGCCTGGCGGTCCAGGAAACCGTGCAGCAGCATCGCCTGGGCCTGCTGTGCGCCCGTGAGCTGCAGGCACGCTTCGTGGTCGAGCAGTATTGGCCAGCGAGCAACCAGGACAACGGCGTGCTGGTGCAGGGCGGGCAGGCCTGTCATTGGCAGTTGCAGTTGCGCCGTACCAATGTGCGCGACCTGCGCCGTGGCGAACTGCTGTTGCATGCCGATCGTGACCAGCGCCTGCCGCTGGGGCAGTTCACTGTGTTCCTGGAGCGGCCATGAAACGGCGCCAGGCGGGCATGACCCTGATCGAACTGCTGGTGGCCCTGGCCCTCACGGCCTTGCTCGGGGTGATGCTGTCGGCGCTGGTCAACGGCTGGCTGAAGGTGCGCGAGCGGCTCGATGAGCAGGTTCGGGAAACCGGCGTGCTGGACTTCTGCCTGGCCCTGGAGCGGCGCTTCGACAGCCCGCTGCTGCGCCGTCTGTACGAGCAGCGCCTGCCGCTGGCGGTGCGCTGGTTCGACTGGCAGCCCGACCGCCAGCAACTGCTATGGGTGGCCGCCGCGGCCTGGCCGCAGGCCGAGGGCGGTTCGCGTCTGCAGCGCCAGCGCCTGCGTTTCGAGGCGCGTGAGCAACGCCTGCTACTGGAAACCTCGGCGGACCTGTATGCGGCATCGCTGCCCCATTGGGTGGCGCGTGAGCGCCTGGAACGGGTCAGCGCCATGGGCGTCCTCTATTACCAGTCCGGCCGTTGGCTGGCCTGGCCTTCCGATCAACCGACGCACCCCGGACGTGGCGTGCGCGTGGAGTTAGTCCGTGATGGAGCACCCTTTGCCTGCACCTTCGTTCTGCCTTGGGGACGTTCATGAAACTTGATTGGCGACGCCGTGTTCCGGCCCGGCCTTGGTTGCTGGTACGTCCCGGCGCGGTCTGGGATTGGTTGCTGGTCGAGCAGGGCGTTGCGGCGCGACAAGGCCGGGGCCAACCCCCGGTCGGGCTCGAGTCGCGCGTCGCCTTGATCGTGCCCGCCGAGCATTGCAGCCATTTCCAGCTTGCCGCGCCGCCGGGGCTCAAGCGTGAGGAGTGGCCTTTGCTGCTTGAAGAGCGGCTGGTTCAGGCCAGCGACGAGGTGGCGTGCGCGAGCATCGGTCGCCACGTCGGGCAGCTGCGCTTATGGGCAGTCAGCAACCTGTTGGTGGCCCAATGGCGTGGGCAATGCGACGCATGGGGTTTGGCGCTGGAGCGCTGCTGGGCTGAGTTTCAGTTGTTGCCCGACCCCGAGCAGGGCGAAGTCTGGCAGTGGCAGCGTGGGGAAACGGAGCTTTATCAAGGGCGCGATGAGCAGGGCAGGGCACATTGGCTGGCCTGGCCTCGGCAACTAGGCATGATGCCTGCGTTGGACGGCTTGCAAGGGACGAGACGCAGCGTGACGGGCAACTGGCCGCAGACCTTGGCCCGCCTCGATGGCTTGCCAGGCCTGTTCGAGGCTCGCCGCGGCCGTGCGCGCCCTCGCTGGTCTACTGCCCAGCAGCGCCTGGCAGTGGCCTGCCTGCTACTGGCCACCACCTGGAGTGGGCTGTGGTGCACCCAGCAGTGGCGTCAGGCCCAGCTGTACCGCGATCAGGTAGTGGCGCTGACCGCTGAGCGAGCCACGCCAGGCCAGGCGGCCCAGGCCCTCAGGCGGCTGCGCGAGGCTCAGCAGGACGCTCAGGTGCGTCTGGCCCAGCTCGAGGGCTTGCAAGCCCATGTGCAGGGTTGGCTGGCCGATCACCCCGCTTGGCGATTGCGTGCGCTGGACTACGACGGCCAGCGTTGGCGGTTGTCCCTCGATGGGGAGGGCGAGGCGGCGCCCTGGCAGGCAATGGCCGAGGCGGTTGGCGCGCAGGTGCGGGTCGAGGACGATGCGCGCCAGGTGGTGTTCGAGCTGGGAGCAGCGTCATGAATCGGCAATGGTTGCAGCGCCAGCGGCTGTCGCTGGCGTGGGGGGTGGTGGCGCTGCTGGTGTTTGCTTTGGCGCTGCGCGAGGGCTTGGGCTACTGGCGCGACTTGCAACAGTGGCGGGTGCTCGCCGAGTCGGTGGCTGGGCTGCGCGCGTCGCCAAAGCTGAGCCTGGAGCGTCTGCGCCAGTCGGCCCAGGCCCGAGGCATCGGCCTGGACGAGGTGCAGCCCGAAGGTGAGGGCTGGCAGGTTCGTGGCAAGGTTACCCAGGCCCAGGCCCTGCAAGCTTGGCTGCAAGCCCTGCGTGAAGACGGCGCGCAGCCGCTGCAATGGGCGTTGGCGCGCGAAGCTGATGGCTTGCGTTTCGTTGTACAGGTGCGGCCATGACCCGGCGCGGCGCGGCCTGGCTGTGCCTGGTGTTCTGCCTGACTGTGCTGGCCGAGCTGCCGGTCAGTTGGCTGGGGCTGCCGGCGCAAGGCGTGGTCGGTAGCCTGTGGCAGGGGCAGGCGAGCCAGTGGGGAGCGGTCGGACCACTGAGGTGGGAACTGCAGCCATGGCGCATGCAGGCGCATATCGCGTTCAGCTTCCAGGGGCAGGGATGGCAGGCGCGTATCAGCGGCTGGCCCTGGCGCTGGCAGGGTAGCCTTGCGACGCTGGGTGGGCAAGCCAGCACGGCGCAGGGCTATCGTCTGGCCGGGCACTGGCAAGGGGCGTTGCAGGTACAGGGCGCGGGGCGGGTGTGCCAGGCGGCGAGTGGACGAATCACGGTGAATGACCTGGCCCTGGCCGAGCCCTGGTCGCTGGGCCTGGGCCAGGGCGCGATCGAAATGACCTGCCAGGGCGGGTGGCGATTGACAGGCAACCTGGGGCTGGCTGGGCAGCATGCGCTGGCGCTGGATGCCGACCTGCTGGCGCGGCGGGCGCGCTTGAACATCGAGGTGCGGCCTGATGCGGCGCTGACGCCGGTGTTGCGGGGTGTGCAGTGGCTGGGTGTGGACGCCCTGCGGGGGCAGCGGGAGGTTCGCTGGTGAGTCGTGCTCGAAGGCGTTATTGATTTATTCGAATCCATCAACTCGAAAGGTCTGGCACTGTCGCTGAGCTGTAAGAATTTTCATGCGATTGAGGCCAATTAATAACCGATTGGTTTGTTTAAAAAGCCTTTTGCCTGCTTAGTCTGTGATGCCTCGTCTTCTTCGGATCGATGCAGGAAGAACGGCTAATGTACAGACAGTCAGATCTACGTTTCAGTTTTCAGCCTTTGAATCAGTTTTTGAGCAACGCCTGGCTCAGGCGCTTTGATTTGCCATCGGGAGCCGCACTCCCCGTGACCCCGCCTCAATACCGCTGGGTACCGCAAGCCGAGCGGGAGGAAACTGCCCGCAACAAGAAGCAGTTGGATGATTTCCTCGCGTCTATACCAGGTAAGCCTTAGCGACAAGTTGAACGAAAAGGTCCGTCATGTGTGAGCAGGGCAGGCCTTTGTTGTTAACGAATACCGTCGAGAGCGATCAGGGCCGAATCTCGATCATCGTCCCGTCCTTGACCATGCTCCATACCTCGCGCATGTCGTCGTTGCGCATGGCGATGCAGCCTTCGGTCCAGTCGAGGGTATGGAAGTACCATTCCGGGTACTCCTCGTTGATCGGCGTGCCGTGGATCATGATCATGCTGCCAGCGGCGACCCCCTCGCTGCGCGCCTTGGCCGCATCGCTGATGTTCGGGTAGGAAATGTGCATGGCCAGGTTGTAGCGGTCGCTGACCTTGCGCCAGTCCAGCCAGTACAGGCCCTCGGGGGTCTTCTTGTCGCCCTCGCGCTCCTTGGCGCCCTTGGGTTGCTTGCCCAGCGAGATGCGGTAAGTCTTGAGCGGCTCGCCACGGCTGATCAGTTGCAGGCGGCGCTCGGACTTGATCACCAGCACCTTGTCGATCAGGCGCTCCTGCGGCGCGGCAGTGGCGGCCGGCTGCACCGGCGACGGCTGCGCCGAAGGCGTCTTGCGGATGATGGTCTCGGTGAAGGCCGCTTGCGACACCGAGGCGACACTGAGGCAGAAGAGGGCGAGCAGCCAGCGCATGAAACCGTATCCCTGAAAACTTAGGTGGTGGACGACGCGACGTTCATCGGCGGCAGGTATTCATGGCCAATCGGGTAGTGCTGCCTGATGCGGTCGCGATAGTAGCATTCTAGTGTGCGTGTGACGGTGCGGAAAGCCAGCTCGGCCCATGGGATCTGCTGTTCCTCGAACAAGCGCACCTCCAGGCTCTCGACGCCTATGGCGAAGTCCAGGTCGCTCAGTTCGGCGCGGAAGAACACATGCACCTGGTTGATGTGCGGCAAATCGAACAGCTGGTACAGGTGCGTTTCAGCGACCCGGGCGCAGGCTTCCTCGACGGTTTCGCGACGGGCGGCCTGCTCCAGGGTCTCGCCGTTCTCCATGAAACCGGCGGGCAGGGTCCAGAAGCCTCGGCGCGGTTCGATGGCGCGCCGGCACAGCAGCACCTGGCTGCCCCAGGTGGGCAGTATCCCGGCGACGATATTGGGGTTCTGGTAATGGATGGTCCGGCAGTGATCGCAGACATACCGCAGACGGCTGTCGCCTTCGGGGATCCGCTGGGTGACCGGTTGGCCGCACGCGCTGCAGAATTTCATGCTTTATTCATTCCTGTGGGGTCGGGCTATCTTGGCGCGCCCGGCCCGGCCACCGCAAGCGCGCCCCGGTCGGGGCTTGGGTGCCTTGCGGCTTTGGTGCATCATGCAGGGCAGGCCTTGGAATCGAGAGTGCGTAATGCTGGACGAGCTTCTTCGCCGAATGAGCAACCATACCCCCGCGTCACTGGAGACGGATCACCGTTTCCCTGAAGCGGCGGTGCTGCTGCCCATTACCCGCAGCGAAGAGCCCGAGCTGGTCCTGACCTTGCGTGCCAAGGGGTTGTCCACCCATGGTGGCGAAGTAGCCTTCCCCGGTGGCAGGCGCGACCCGGAGGATCCGGACCTGGTGTTCACCGCTCTGCGCGAAGCCGAGGAGGAAATCGGCCTGCCGCCAGGGTTGGTCGAGGTGATCGGGCCACTCAGCCCGCTGGTGTCGTTGCATGGGCTGAAGGTGACACCGTTCGTCGGCTTGATCCCCGACTACGTCGACTACCGTGCCAACGATGCGGAAATCGCCGCCGTCTTCAGCGTGCCGCTGGCCTTTTTCCGCCAGGACCCACGCGACCACACCCACCGCATCGACTACCAGGGCCGCAGTTGGTATGTGCCCAGCTACCGTTACGGCGACTACAAGATCTGGGGGCTGTCGGCGATCATGATCGTCGAGCTGGTCAACCTGTTGTTCGATGCTGGCATCAGCCTGCACCAGCCCCCCGAGCGTTTCATCAAGTACTGAGCGGGGCCGACCCCGCCACTGGCCTTATACCGTGAGGAGCGATACATGAAATACCGCCTGGGCGACCTGCGCGTCGAGACCCACCCCAGCAGTTGGACGGCGCCCAACGCCACGCTGATCGGCAAGGTGCGCCTGCAGGCCCGTGCCAGCGTGTGGTTCGGCGCGGTACTGCGTGGTGACAACGAGCTGATCGACATCGGCGAGGACAGCAACGTCCAGGACGGTACGGTGATGCACACCGACATGGGCTCGCCGCTGAACATCGGCAAGGGCGTGACCATTGGCCATAACGCCATGCTGCATGGCTGCGACGTGGGCGACTACAGCCTGATTGGCATCAATGCGGTGATCCTCAACGGTGCGCGTATCGGCAAGCACTGCATCATTGGCGCCAACGCGCTGATCGCCGAGGGCAAGGAGATCCCCGATGGTTCGCTGGTGATGGGCTCGCCGGGCAAGGTGGTGCGTGAGCTTACCGAGCAGCAGAAACGCATGCTCGAGGCCAGCGCCGCGCACTATGTGCACAACGCCCAGCGCTACGCGGCTGAGCTGGTCGTCGACGATGAGTGACGAACGCCCCGTGGCCTCGCCCTGCGTCAGCATCTGCGCGCTGGACGAGCAGGATATCTGCACTGGTTGCCAGCGCACGGTGGACGAGATCACCCGCTGGGGCCGCATGGATAACACCGAGCGGCGTCTGGTGTTGCAGCGCTGTCACCAGCGCGCGGCGGCGGCGGGGCTGATCATCGGCCTGTAGTCTGCTCTCGCGAGGATTACCGCGTGGGAGCGGGCTTGCCCCGCGATAGGGGCAACGCTAATCTGTCCGGCTTGCCCAAGCCAAACAGTCATCATGTTCTATCTCATCGCCTACATCAGCAGCGTGGTGTTGATCAACTACGCCTTCTCCAGTGCGCCGCACCTGGACGTGATCTGGTCCGCCTGGGGCGGGTTGGTGTTCATCTTGCGCGACATGGTGCAGACCCGCTATGGCCATGGCGCGCTGTTGGCGATGCTGGTGGCGCTGGTGCTCTCCTACGCCACCTCGGAGCCAGCCATCGCCCTGGCCAGCGCCACGGCGTTCTTCGTTTCCGAGCTGATCGACTGGCTGGTGTTCAGCATCACCCGTCGCCCCCTGCGTGACCGTCTGTGGCTGAGCTCGGCGCTGAGCATCCCGGTGGACACCTTCATCTTCTTCGGCATGATCGGTGCCTTGACGCCTGCGGTGATCGGCACGGCGATGGCCTCGAAGTTCGCCGGGGTCACGGCGGTGTGGTTGATCATGGCGTGGCGGGCACGGCGCGCGGTGGCCACATCCTGATGTAGAATACCGGTCCATTTTTCAGCGGGCGGCAGCCAGCGTGGCGCGGCCCCGGACGCCTTCGAGGACCTGAAATGACCCGTATCGGAACCCCATTGTCGCCCACCGCGACCCGTGTACTGCTGTGCGGCTGCGGCGAGCTGGGCAAGGAAGTGGTGATCGAGTTGCAGCGCCTGGGCGTCGAGGTGATCGCCGTGGACCGCTATGCCAATGCCCCGGCCATGCAGGTCGCGCACCGCAGCCACGTGATCAACATGCTCGATGGGGTTGCCCTGCGTGCGGTGATCGAAGCGGAGAAGCCGCATTACATAGTCCCCGAGATCGAAGCCATCGCCACCGCCACCCTGGTCGAGCTGGAAAGCGAGGGTTTCAACGTGGTGCCCACTGCTCGCGCCACCCAGCTGACCATGAACCGCGAAGGCATCCGCCGCCTGGCCGCCGAAGAGCTTGACCTACCGACCTCGCCGTACCATTTTGCCGATACCTTCGAGGACTACAGCAAGGCGGTCGCCGACCTGGGCTACCCCTGCGTGGTCAAGCCGGTGATGAGTTCGTCGGGCAAGGGCCAGAGCCTGCTGCGCAGCGCCGATGACCTGCGCAATGCCTGGGACTATGCCCAGGAAGGCGGTCGTGCCGGCAAGGGCCGGGTGATCATCGAGGGCTTCATCGATTTCGAGTACGAAATCACCCTGCTCACCGTGCGCCATGTTGGCGGCACCACTTTCCTCGCCCCGGTCGGCCATCGCCAGGAGAAAGGCGACTACCAGGAGTCGTGGCAGCCCCAGGCCATGAGCCCGAAGGCATTGGCCGAGTCGCAGCGGGTGGCCCAGGCGGTCACCGACGCGCTGGGCGGTCGTGGCCTGTTTGGTGTGGAACTGTTCGTCAAGGGTGACCAGGTGTGGTTCAGCGAGGTCTCGCCGCGTCCGCACGACACTGGCCTGGTGACCTTGATCTCCCAGGACCTGTCGCAGTTCGCCCTGCATGCCCGAGCCATCCTCGGCCTGCCGATCCCGGTTGTGCGCCAGTTCGGTCCATCGGCCTCGGCGGTGATCCTGCCTGAAGGTCAGTCGCAGCAGACCAGCTTCGCCAACCTCGGTGCGGCGCTGAGCGAACCGGACACCGCCATTCGCCTGTTCGGCAAGCCAGAGATCAATGGCACTCGGCGCATGGGCGTGTGCCTGGCGCGTGACGAGTCGGTCGAGGCCGCTCGTGCCAAGGCGACCCGCGCCTCGCAAGCGGTCAAGGTCGAGTTCTGATCTGAGATTGCTGGGGCCGCAAAGCGGCCCCAATTGCTTACAGCTCGGTATTACGCGTCTCTTTCAGGCACAACACGGCAATCAGGCTGATCACCGCCGCCGCCGACACATACCCGCCCACCCAGCTCAACCCGCCCATGCTCACCAGCTTCTGGGCAAAGAACGGTGCCGCCGAGGCGCCGACGATGCCGCCCAGGTTGTACGCCGCCGAGGCGCCGGTGTAGCGCACATGGGTTGGGAACAGCTCCGGTAGCAGCGCGCCCATGGGCGCGAAGGTCACCCCCATCAGGAACAACTCGATCGCCAGGAACAGCGCCACGCCGGTGGTCGAACCCGAGGTCAGCAACGGCTCCATGGTAAAGCCCGAGGCGATCGCCAGCAGGCCGCCGACGATCAGCACCGGTTTACGCCCGTAACGGTCGCTGAGCCAGGCCGACAGCGGCGTGGCCAGGGCCATGAAGACCACGGCGAAGCACAGCAGGCCGAGGAAAGTCTCGCGGCTGTAGCCCAGGGTCGACACCCCGTAGCTCAGCGAAAACACCGTGGAAATGTAGAACAGCGCGTAGCACACCACCATTGCCGCGGCGCCGAGCAGGGTCGGCAGCCAGTAGCGGGCGAACAGGTCGACCACTGGCATTTTCACCCGTTCATGACGAGCGACCGCCTTGGCGAACACCGGGCTTTCCTCCAGTTTCAGGCGTACATACAGCCCCACCAGCACCAACGCGGCGCTGAGCAGGAACGGCACGCGCCAGCCCCACTCACGGAACTGCTCGTCGCTGAGCACCAGCGCCAGGGTCAGGAACAGGCCGTTGGCGGCGAGAAAGCCGATCGATGGGCCCAGTTGCGGGAACATGCCGAACCAGGCGCGCTTGCCCTCGGGGGCGTTCTCGGTGGCCAGCAGCGCCGCGCCGCCCCATTCGCCACCCAGCCCCAGGCCCTGGCCGAAGCGCAGCAGGCAGAGCAGGATCGGCGCCCACACGCCGATGCTGTCGTAGCCGGGCAGCACGCCGATCAGCGTGGTGGACACGCCCATCAACAGCAGAGAGGCCACCAGGGTCGATTTGCGCCCGATGCGGTCGCCGAAGTGGCCGAACAGCGCCGAGCCCAGGGGGCGGGCGAGGAAGGCGATGCCGAAGGTGAGGAACGCCGCGAGCATTTGCGCGGTGCCGGAACCAGAGGGGAAGAACACCGGGCCGATCACCAATGCGGCGGCGGTGGCGTAGACATAGAAATCGTAGAACTCGATGGCGGTGCCGATGAAGCTGGCAGTGGCTACCCGGGCCGGTGAGTTGACCGGGGCGCTGGCGGCAGGTTCGGCGTAAGTGCTGCTGGTAGTCATGCAAAGGTCCCTGACAGTCGTTGCTCCATGGGGCACGGCCCATGTGACGGACACACGGGAGCCGGAGCGAATTGTTATGAGTCGCGTGACTGACGATAGCCCAAGGGGTAGGCGGGGAGCGGGCGCTGTTCGGGGTGTTGAAGCAGGGCCGCGGGGCATGTCAGCGATGCGCGCTGGCCGTGGAGTGCCGGGTGCGGGTAGCGGGCGAGACGGCAGGGCTGGGTAAGCGTGGCTCGAGTATAGCTATCGAGCCACTGTCCAGGCCAGTACCTTGCTTGCACAATTATCCTCGGTTTCGAGGATTTCCAGCCGATATCTGCCAATTCTCAGGCAAACTGCGCTGGCGGGGATGCTTTCCAGGGCTTCGGTGACCAGGCCGTTCAGGGTCTTCGGCCCGCCATCGCAGGGCAGGTGCCAGCCCAGCGTACGGTTGATTTCCCGTAGCGAGGCGGTGCCTTCGATGATGAAGCTGCCATCGGCCTGGGGGTGGACATGGGGGTTGTCCAGGCTGTGTTCGTCCTCGAACTCGCCGACGATTTCCTCGAGAATATCCTCCAGGGTGACGATCCCCAGCACCTCGCCGTATTCGTCGACCACCACGCCCATGCGCCGCTGCTGCTTGTGGAAGTTCAGCAACTGCATTTGCAGCGGGGTGCTCTCGGGGACGAAGTAGGGCTCGTAGCAGGCAGCCTGGAGTTTCTCCAGGGTCAGTTCGGCTCGTGGCAGCAGGTGGCTGATCAGCTTGGTATTGAGGACCGCTTCGACCTGGTTGATGTCGCTGTGATAGACCGGCAGGCGGGTGTGGCGGCTGACGATCAACTGCTCGATGATGCGCTCGATGGTGTCGTCGAGGTTGATGCCATCGACTTCGTTGCGCGGTACCAGGATGTCGTTGACGGTGATCTTGTCCAGCGCCTGCAAGCCGTCGAGCAGGCCATGGCGATTGTGGTCAGCGGTCTCGTCCTCGTCATACGCCTCTTCCTGCTGCGGATGCACGGCCACGGCCGTGGGCTGCACGCGGAACGGGCGTAGGATCAGCCGGGCGCAGCCATCGAGCAGGCAGCCCACAGGCTGCAGCATGGCCAGCGGCGGCTTGAGCAGGCTGGCGCCGAGGCTGATGAAGGCTTGGGGATTGCGCCGGGCCAGACGCCGCGGCAGGTATTCGGCAAGCACCAGCAGGCCCAGCGCTGCCCCCAGGCCGGTCAGCCAGAAGCCGTGTTCGCCGCTGAGACGTTGGCCGATCAGGCAGGCCAGACCCAGCACCAGCAGCTTGCCGAGGCTGGCGCCGAGCACCAGGCCCTGGCTGGGCAGGGCTGGCTCGGCATGGCCATTGAGCTGCTGGCGGGCGGCGTCCACCGCGGTGAAGAGCGCCGACCACAACAGCGCCAGTGCGATGATGCCGAGCAGCGGGGCGTACGGCAGGCTATCCATGGCGGGTCGTCAGATATGCAGGATGAATTCGCGGACCAGCTTGCTGCCGAAATAGGCCAGCATCAGCAGGCAGAAGCCGGCCAGGGTCCAGCGGATGGCCTTGTGGCCACGCCAACCGAGGCGGGTGCGGCCCCACAGCAGCACGCTGAACACCACCCAGGCCACGCAGGCCAGCAGGGTCTTGTGCACCAGGTGCTGGGCGAACAGGTTGTCGAGGAACAGCCAGCCGGAGACCAGCGACAGCGACAGCAGGCCCCAGCCGGCCCAGAGGAAGCCGAACAGCAGGCTCTCCATGGTCTGCAGCGGTGGGAAGTTGCGGATCATCCCGGACGGATGCTTGTTCTTCAGCTGACGGTCCTGCAGCAACAGCAGCAGTGCCTGGAACACGGCGATGGTGAACAGGCCGTAGGCGAGGATCGACAGCAGGATATGCGCGAGGATGCCGGGCTCTTCGTTGATCAACGGCACCGTGCCGGGTGGGGCGAACTGCGCCAGCAGCGCAGTGACGGCGCCGAGCGGGAACAGCAGCACCAGCAGGTTTTCCACCGGAATGCTCAGGCAAGCGATCAAGGTCAGGCCTATGACCGCCGCGGCGATCAGGCTGGCAGCGCTGAAGAAGTCCAGGCTCAGGCCCAGCGGGGTGATCAGTTGGAAGAACAGCGCGCCGCCCTGGGCGACGACCGCCAAGGCACCGAGCACGCCGAGCAGCCGTTTGTCGGCACGGGTGCCACGGGCCAGGCCAGTGGCCTGGTAGACGGTCGCGGCCAGATAAAGGAAGGCGGCGAGCAGATTGGGGATGAGGCTGGGTGAAGAGAACATAAGTCCTGGCGTGCAAGCCCTAAAGGGACGGAGTTTGGCATAGAACGCGGTGGGCAAGGAAGACTGCGTATCAATCGCGGGGCAAGCGGCCGGTGGTCCAGCGCGAGGTGTGCGTCGCCAGCAGTCTCCGCTATAATCGCCGCCTTGCTGTGCCCGGCGCGTGTGCATGTTCCCCCGGGCACCTGAAAAACCTCGGCTTCACTGGGCCTGTAAGGATCACCATGTTCGAAAACCTGACCGACCGCCTGTCACAGACGCTGCGCCATGTCACCGGCAAGGCCAAGCTGACCGAAGACAACATCAAGGACACGCTGCGCGAAGTGCGCATGGCCCTGCTCGAGGCCGACGTCGCCCTGCCGGTGGTCAAGGATTTCGTCAACAGCATCAAGGAGCGCGCGGTCGGCACCGAGGTGTCGCGCAGCCTGACCCCGGGCCAGGCCTTCGTGAAGATCGTCCAGGCCGAGCTGGAAAGCCTGATGGGCGCGGCCAACGAAGAGCTGACGCTCAACGCCGCGCCGCCTGCGGTGGTGCTGATGGCCGGTCTGCAAGGTGCTGGTAAGACCACCACCGCCGGCAAGCTGGCGCGCCACCTCAAGGAACGCAAGAAGAAGAGCGTGATGGTGGTGTCCGCCGACGTCTACCGCCCGGCGGCGATCAAGCAGCTCGAGACCCTGGCCAACGACATCGGCGTGACTTTCTTCCCGTCCGACATCAGCCAGAAGCCGGTGGCCATCGCCGAGGCGGCGATCCGCGAAGCCAAGCTCAAGTTCATCGACGTGGTGATCGTCGACACTGCCGGTCGCCTGCATGTCGATGCCGACATGATGGACGAGATCAAGGCCCTGCACGCCGCGGTCAAGCCGATCGAAACCCTGTTCGTGGTCGACGCCATGACCGGCCAGGACGCCGCCAACACCGCCAAGGCTTTCGGTGATGCGCTGCCGTTGACCGGCGTGGTGCTGACCAAGGTCGACGGTGACGCCCGTGGCGGTGCCGCGCTGTCGGTGCGCGCCATTACCGGCAAGCCGATCAAGTTCATCGGCATGGGCGAGAAGACCGAAGCCCTCGAGCCGTTCCACCCCGACCGCATCGCCTCGCGCATCCTCGGCATGGGTGACGTGCTCAGCCTGATCGAGCAGGCCGAGCAGACCATCGACAAGGAAAAGGCCGACAAACTGGCCAAGAAGTTGAAGAAGGGCAAGGGCTTCGATCTCGAGGACTTCCGCGATCAACTGCAACAGATGAAGAACATGGGCGGCCTCGGCGGCCTCATGGACAAACTGCCGAGCATCGGTGGCGTCAACCTGTCGCAGATGGGCAACGCCCAGGGCGCGGCCGAGAAGCAGTTCAAGCAGATGGAGGCGATCATCAATTCCATGACTCCTGCCGAACGCCGCGACCCCGACCTGATCAGCGGTTCGCGCAAGCGCCGCATCGCCCTCGGTTCCGGTACCCAGGTGCAGGACATCGGCCGGCTGATCAAGCAGCACAAGCAGATGCAGAAGATGATGAAGAAATTCTCCGCCAAGGGCGGCATGGCCAAGATGATGCGCGGCCTCGGCGGGATGCTGCCGGGTGGCGGCATGCCAAAACTGTAAACGAATCCGGCTGGCCTGCTTGCATGAAGGAGGCCGGCTAGACCCCGCTCAGGCGGGAACATGGTCGCCGCGAGGCGGCTGAAACCGGCGGAACTGAACGGTGGGCCACGGCTTGCCGAAAAAGGCATTTGCAAATGTCCGTGTATTCCCCGAGAATATGCGGCCTTTTGGGCACCCGTGTGCCCATTGGGCATTCAGTTTTGCAGCACCGACTATAGGAACGATGTTCACATGGTAACCATTCGTCTGGCCCGTGGCGGCTCGAAAAAGCGCCCATTCTACCACCTGACCGTGACCAACTCGCGTAACGCCCGTGACGGCCGTTTCGTTGAGCGCGTTGGTTTCTTCAACCCGATCGCATCGGGCGCCGAAGTCAAGCTGTCGGTCAACCAAGAGCGCGTCACCTACTGGCTGAGCCAGGGCGCACAGCCGTCTGAGCGCGTTGCTCAGCTGCTGAAGGAAGCTGCCAAGGCCGCAGCCTGAGCAGTATGAACGCGACGCCAGAAAAGGCTGACGACCTGATCGTCGTTGGCAAGATTTTTTCGGTTCACGGCGTTCGCGGCGAGGTGAAGGTGTACTCCTTTACCGATCCGATTGAAAACCTGTTGGATTATCCGCGCTGGACGCTCAGGCACGAAGGCAAGGTAAAGCAGGTCGAGCTGGTCAGCGGTCGTGGCTCCCAAAAGGGCCTGGTCGTGAAACTCAAAGGCCTCGATGATCGTGATGAAGCCCGTCTTCTGAGCGGCTTCGAAATCTGCATCCCGCGGAGCCTTTTGCCCAACCTGGCAGCCGACGAGTACTACTGGTACCAGTTGGTGGGCCTGAAGGTCATCAATCAGGACGAACAACTGTTCGGCACGATCGATCACCTGTTGGAGACCGGCGCGAACGATGTAATGGTGGTCAAGCCCTGCGCAGGCAGCCTGGATGATCGCGAGCGTCTGTTGCCCTATACGGCGCAATGCGTGCTTGGTATCGACCTGGAAGCAGGCGTGATGCGGGTTGAATGGGACGCGGACTTCTAAACGATGGGTAACCTTCGCGTAGACGTCATCACGTTGTTCCCCGAGATGTTCTCGGCCATCACGGAGTACGGCATTACCAGCCGCGCGGTGAAACAGGGGTTGCTGCAAGTGACCTGCTGGAATCCGCGGGACTACACCACAGATCGCCACCACACCGTGGATGATCGGCCGTTTGGCGGTGGTCCGGGCATGGTGATGAAGATCAAGCCTCTGGAAGACGCCCTGGTTAGCGCCAGGCAGGCGACCGGAGCATCGGCAAAGGTGATCTACCTTTCGCCACAAGGCCGCAAGCTGACTCAGCAGGCGGTCAAAGGTCTGGCCGAACAGGAATCGTTGATCCTGATCGCCGGCCGTTATGAAGGCATCGACGAGCGCTTTATCGAGGCTCATGTCGATGAGGAGTGGTCGATTGGCGACTATGTGCTTTCCGGTGGCGAGCTGCCGGCCATGGTACTGATCGATGCGGTTACGCGGCTGCTGCCCGGAGCTTTAGGGCATGTGGACTCGGCGGAGGAAGACTCTTTCACCGACGGTCTGCTTGATTGCCCGCACTACACCCGACCTGAGGTGTATGCGGATCAGCGCGTTCCCGACGTGTTGCTAAGTGGCAACCATGCACATATCCGGCGTTGGCGGATGAAGCAGTCCCTTGGTAGGACCTTCGAACGACGCGCCGATCTTCTGGAAAGTCGCTCGCTTTCTGGAGAAGAGAAGAAGCTGCTCGAGGAATACCTCCGCGAGCGGGACGATAGTTAACGTATCGATGGTGGATCGAGTATCCATCTTAGGAGCACAGCATGACCAACAAGATCATCCAGCAGCTCGAAGCCGAGCAGATGAGCAAAGAGATCCCGACCTTCGCGCCAGGCGACACCGTTGTCGTCCAGGTTAAAGTGAAGGAAGGCGACCGCTCGCGTCTGCAGGCGTTCGAAGGCGTCGTTATCGCCAAGCGTAACCGCGGTCTGAACAGCGCCTTCACCGTGCGCAAGATTTCCAGCGGCGTTGGCGTGGAGCGTACCTTCCAGACCTACAGCCCGCAGATCGACAGCCTGGCCGTGAAACGTCGTGGTGACGTGCGTAAAGCCAAGCTGTACTACCTGCGCGACCTGTCCGGCAAAGCCGCTCGCATCAAGGAAAAACTGTCCTGAGTACAGTTTGCCTGGTGGCCTGAGGCCCCTTGCGAGAAAAAAGCAGCCTTCGGGCTGCTTTTTTGCATTTTGAATTCTGCCTTTGCGAAGTAACCCAGTGATGACAGACAGAGACCAGGAAATCCAGCGCCGCACCGAGCTGTCGGTGACCCGCGTGACCAAGGCGGTGTTCCCCAACACCACCAACCACCACAACACCCTGTTCGGCGGCACGGCGCTGGCATGGATGGACGAAGTGTCGTTCATCGCCGCCACCCGGTTTTGCCGCCTGCCACTGGTAACCGTGTCCACCGACCGCATCGACTTCAAGCACCCGATCCCGGCCGGTTCGATCGTCGAGCTGGTGGGCAGTGTGGTCAAGGTGGGTAACACCAGCTTGCAGGTGCAGGTGGATGTGTTTGTCGAGAACATGTACCTGGACGGCCGCGAGCGTGCCATTCATGGGGTGTTCAGCTTCGTTGCCATCGACGAGGACAAGCGCCCGGTGCCGGTGCTCCCGGCCGCCTGACGTTCCCCGCCCTTGGAGGAGCCAGCCTTGCTGGCGAACGCAGGCGCCACCGTTCTGTCATGGCGCGCTTACGGGGCGGGGTGCGCCGCAAACGTGCAGGAGCCGGCTTGCCGGCGAACACCGGCAAAGCCGGTGCTATCCACTGCGTCGGCGGGTTCGCCAGCAAGCTGGCTCCTACAGGTTGGGCTGCGGTTCCACCAGCGCCACCAGCGTCCAACCCGGTTGAGGCTTGAGCGGGTTTTCCGGGCTGGCCACATGCACCCAGCCTTGGCTGTCGCGGGCGAACAGCAATGTCGCGCGTTCGCCATGCAGTTGCTGGTAGTCCGCCCAGGTAAATGCCTCGGTCAGCGTGGTGCTGTACAGCTCGGCCCCCTGGTTCAGCAGCTTGGCCAGTTGCCCGTAGGTCATGGGGCTCGAGCCGAGCAATTGCCCGCGGTGCTCCTCGCTGGCCCGGTGCTTGTCACTGCGTTGCTTCTCAAGGCCGCTGGCCAGCACGAACAGCCGGCCGTGGCCGAAATCATGGCGAAAGCGGGCGCAGGCCAGCGCGTTGATTTCCCCGGCCGGCGATAACCCCAGCAGGTGGCCGAGCCCGACCAGGTCAAGGTGGGCATCGGCATGCTGGGAGGCCGGGTTGCCGAAGTAGGTGGGCAGGTTCTCCATGCGCGCGGCACGGATGTTCTCCCAGCTCGAGTCGGTCAGCAGCACCCGGCAGCCGAGTTGTTGCAGCGCCTTGGCGATAGCGCGCGCGGGTGGGTTGGCACCCACGACGAGAAACCCGCTGGGCGCCGGCTCCGCGACCTTGAGCAAGCGTGCCAACGGTCTTGCCGTGGCGCTTTGCAGCACCACGGTGCCGATGATCACGGCGAAGGTCAGTGGCACCAGCAGCAGGGCGCCTTGATGACCGGCCTCGTCCAGGCGGATGGCGAAGATCGCCGACACCGCCGCGGCGACGATGCCCCGTGGCGCAATCCAGGCCAAAAGCGCGCGCTCGCGCCAGCTCAAGGGAGAACCCAGGGTCGACAGCCAGACGTTCAGCGGTCGCGCCAGCAACTGGATCACCAGCAGCAGTGCCAGTACCGCAGGGCCCAGGGCCAGCAGCGCATGCAGGTCGAGCCGCGCCGCCAGCAGGATGAAAAGCCCGGAGATCAGCAGCACGCTGAGGTTTTCCTTGAAATGCAGGATTTGCCTTACATCCACGCCTGGCATGTTGGCCAGCCACATCCCCATGACGGTGACCGCCAGCAGCCCCGACTCATGAACGATCTGATTGGCGGCGATGAAGATACCCAGCACCGCCGCCAGCGAGGCGAGGTTGTGCAGGTACTCCGGCAGCCACTGCTCGCGCATCACCTGTCCCAGCACCCAGCCACCCGCAGCACCGAGCGCGCTGCCGCAGAGAATCACCCCGGCGAAGGTCACCAGGCTCTGGCTCAGGCCATTGCCGGCGGCGCTGGCGATGATGAAGCTGTAGACCACCACCGCCAGCAAGGCGCCGATCGGGTCGATGACGATGCCTTCCCAGCGCAGGATGTTGGCAATCGCCGCCTTCGGGCGCACCACCCGTAGCATGGGGACGATCACCGTGGGGCCGGTGACCAGAGTCAGGGTGCCGAACAGGATTGCCAGGGGCCAATCGAAGCCCAGCAGCCAGTGGGTAGCGACGGCGATCAGCAGCCAGGTGCTCAACGCGCCGACGGTGACCAGGCGATGTACCACGCTGCCGATCTCGCGCCATTGCGACAGGTGCAGGGTGAGGCTGCCTTCGAACAGGATCAGCGCCACCGCCAGCGACACCAGTGGCATCAGCAATGGGCCGAACAATGTCTGCGGTTGCAGCCAGCCCAGCACCGGCCCGGCGAGAATGCCGCACAGTAGCAGGAACAGGATCGCTGGTAGTTTCAGGCGCCAGGCCAGCCATTGGCAGAGCAGGGCGGCCGCGCCGATGCCGCCGACGCTCAAAAGAATCTGCTGTTCGTTCATGCGGGCTCCCTCTGCATGCCATGTTGTGAAAGACTAAGCGTCATTTCGCCGTTTGCCACCGAGTCTTCATGCCTGCACTGGACCACCCCCTGATCGACCAGTTCCTCGACGCCCTGTGGCTGGAAAAAGGCCTGTCCGACAACACCCGTGCCTCCTATCGCAGCGATCTGGCGCTGTTCAACGGCTGGCTGCAGGAAAAGCACGTGCTGTTGCCCGATGCCGGCCGCGAGCTGATCCTCGATCACCTGGCCTGGCGCTTTGACCAGGGCTACAAGCCGCGCTCCACGGCGCGGTTCCTCTCTGGTGTGCGGGGCTTTTACCGCTACCTGCTGCGCGAGCGGATGATCGCCGTCGACCCGACGCTGCAGGTCGACATGCCGCAGCTCGGTCGGCCATTGCCCAAATCGCTGTCGGAAGCCGACGTCGAGGCCCTGCTGCAAGCCCCTGAGCTGGGCGAGGCCATCGGCCAGCGCGACCGGGCGATGCTCGAGGTCCTGTATGCCTGTGGCCTGCGGGTGACCGAGCTGGTCAGCCTGACCCTCGACCAGGTCAACCTGCGCCAGGGCGTGCTGCGGGTGATGGGCAAGGGCAGCAAGGAGCGCCTGGTGCCGATGGGCGAGGAGGCCGTGGTATGGATCGAGCGCTACCTGCGCGGTGGTCGTGCCGAACTGCTCAATGGCCGCCCCAGTGATGTGCTGTTCCCCAGTCAGCGGGGCGAGCAGATGACCCGGCAGACCTTTTGGCACCGGATCAAGCACCACGCCCAGGTTGCCGGAATCGGCAAGGCGCTGTCGCCGCATACCCTGCGCCATGCCTTCGCCACCCACCTGCTCAACCATGGCGCCGACCTGCGCGTGGTGCAGATGCTGCTGGGCCATAGCGACCTGTCCACCACGCAGATCTACACCCACGTCGCCAAGGCCCGCCTGCAACAGCTGCACGCCCAGCACCATCCACGTGGATGAATGATTTTCATGTTCCGCCGACCGGCGCCTGAGGACCCCTACTGCGCCGGTCTGTTGTGGTAGGCTTGGACGGTTTGTTGCAAGGGCCTGTTTTTTGCCGCGCGCGATGCGCGAGCGATGCCCCAACGGCCCCGTCCGCCTTCAGGAGTACCCCATGCGCGTGACCCAGATTTTCGCCGCCGCCGCCCTGGCGCTGGCCAGTACCTTTGCTGTCGCTGCCGCCAGCGACGCCAACGCCGGCGCCGAGCAGGCGATCCGCAAGTCGTTGCAGAACCTCGAGCTGGAAGTGCCGGTCGAGAGCGTCGCCAGCAGCCCGCTCAATGGCCTCTACGAGGTCAAGTTGCAGGGCGGGCGCGTGCTGTACGCCAGCGCCGATGGCCAGTTCGTGATGCAGGGCTACCTGTTCCAGATCCAGGACGGCAAGCCAGTCAACCTCACCGAGAAGACCGAGCGTGAAGGCGTCGCCAAGCTGATCAACGGCATCCCGAAAGGGGAGATGGTGGTCTATCCGGCCAAGGGCGAGACCAAGTCGCACATCACCGTGTTCACCGACACCACCTGCCCGTACTGCCACAAGCTGCACGCCGAAGTGCCCGAGCTCAACCGTCGCGGTATCGAGGTGCGCTATGTCGCCTTCCCGCGCCAGGGCCTGGGCTCGCCGGGTGACGAGCAGTTGCAGGCGGTCTGGTGTTCCAGCGACCGCCGCGCGGCGCTGGACAAGATGGTCGATGGCAAGGAAATCAAGGCCGCCAAGTGCGCCAACCCGGTCGGCAAGCAGTTTGCCCTGGGGCAGTCGATCGGGGTCAACGGCACGCCGGCGATCGTGCTCGAGAGCGGCCAGGTGATCCCGGGCTACCAGCCGGCGCCACAAGTGGCCAAGCTGGCCCTGGCTGGCCAGCAGCAAGCCGCCAAGTAATCAATTCAGTACGCCGTCGTCATGGGGTGACGGCATGTTTCACGGTCGGCGCAGGTGCCGGCCGTTCAATGGGGAGTTCACTGTGAATCCGGTCAAAGTAGGCATCTGTGGGTTGGGGACCGTCGGTGGCGGAACCTTCAATGTACTTCAGCGCAACGCCGAGGAGATTGCCCGCCGTGCCGGGCGCGGTATTGAAGTGGCACAGATTGCCATGCGCTCGCCGAACCCGAACTGCCAGATTACCGGTACCCCCATTACCGCTGATGTGTTCGACGTGGCCAGCAACCCCGAGATCGATATCGTCATCGAGCTGATCGGCGGTTACACCGTCGCCCGCGACCTGGTGCTCAAGGCCATCGACAACGGCAAGCACGTGGTCACCGCCAACAAGGCGCTGATCGCCGTGCACGGCAACGAGATCTTCGCCAAGGCTCGCGAGAAGGGCGTCATCGTCGCCTTCGAGGCCGCCGTGGCTGGTGGCATCCCGGTGATCAAGGCCATCCGCGAGGGCCTGTCGGCCAACCGTATCAACTGGCTGGCCGGGATCATCAACGGCACCGGCAACTTCATCCTCACCGAAATGCGTGACAAGGGTCGCGCCTTCCCCGACGTGCTGGCCGAAGCCCAGGCGCTGGGTTATGCCGAGGCCGACCCGACCTTCGACGTCGAAGGCATCGACGCGGCGCACAAGCTGACCATCCTGGCGTCCATCGCCTTCGGCATCCCGCTGCAGTTCGACAAGGCCTACACCGAGGGCATCACCCAGCTGACCACTGCGGACGTCAACTACGCCGAGGCCCTGGGCTACCGCATCAAGCACCTGGGCGTGGCCCGCCGCACCGCCGAGGGCATCGAGCTGCGCGTGCACCCGACGCTGATCCCCAACGACCGTCTGATCGCCAACGTTAACGGCGTGATGAACGCGGTGATGGTCAACGGCGATGCCGCAGGCTCGACCCTGTACTACGGTGCCGGTGCCGGCATGGAGCCGACCGCCTCGTCGGTGGTCGCCGACCTGGTCGACGTGGTTCGCGCCATGACCTCGGATCCGGAAAACCGCGTGCCACACCTGGCCTTCCAGCCCGACGCGCTGTCGGCCCATCCGATCCTGCCGATCGAGGCCTGCGAAAGCGCCTACTATCTGCGCATCCAGGCCAAGGACCACCCGGGCGTGCTTGCCCAGGTCGCCAGCATCCTTTCGGCGCGCGGCATCAACATCGAGTCGATCATGCAGAAGGAAGCCGAGGAACAGGACGGCCTGGTGCCGATGATCCTGCTGACCCACCGCGTGGTCGAGCAGCGCATCGACGACGCCATCGTTGCCCTCGAAGCCCTGCAGGACGTGGTCGGCAAGGTCGTGCGGATTCGCGTCGAACAGCTCAATTAATCTCAGCGGCGGGCCGCCCGGGCGGCCCGCGCCCAGCATCGAAGGTTTGTCCCATGCGCTATATCAGTACCCGCGGCCAGGCTCCGGCCCTGAACTTCGAAGACGTCCTGCTGGCAGGCCTGGCCAGTGATGGCGGCCTGTACGTCCCCGAAAACCTGCCACGTTTCACCCAGGAAGAAATCGCCTCCTGGGCCGGCCTGCCGTACCACGAGCTGGCCTTCCGGGTGATGCGCCCGTTCGTCGACGGCAGCATCGCCGATGCCGACTTCAAGAAGATCCTCGAAGAAACCTACGGCAACTTCGCCCACGCCGCGGTGGCGCCGCTGCGCCAGCTCAACGGCAACGAGTGGGTGATGGAGCTGTTCCACGGCCCGACCCTGGCGTTCAAGGACTTTGCCCTGCAACTGCTCGGCCGTCTGCTCGACCATGTGCTGGTCAAGCGCGGCGAGCGCGTGGTGATCGTTGGCGCCACCAGTGGCGACACCGGCTCGGCCGCCATCGAAGGTTGCCGCCGTTGCGACAACGTCGACATCTTCATCCTGCACCCGCACCAGCGCGTGTCGGAGGTGCAGCGCCGGCAGATGACCACCATTCTTGGTGACAACATCCACAACATCGCCATCGAGGGCAACTTCGACGACTGCCAGGAGATGGTCAAGGCCAGCTTCGCCGACCAGTCGTTCCTCAAGGGCACCCGCCTGGTGGCGGTCAACTCGATCAACTGGGCGCGGATCATGGCCCAGATCGTCTACTACTTCCACGCAGCCCTGCAGCTGGGCGGCCCGGCCCGTTCGGTGGCGTTCTCGGTGCCGACCGGCAACTTCGGCGATATCTTCGCCGGTTACCTGGCGCGCAACATGGGCCTGCCGATCAGCCAGCTGGTGGTGGCGACCAACCGCAACGACATCCTGCACCGCTTCATGAGCGGCAACCAGTACGTCAAGGATGCCCTGCACCCGACCCTGTCGCCGTCGATGGACATCATGGTCTCGTCCAACTTCGAGCGCCTGCTGTTCGACCTGCACGGTCGCAATGGCGCGGCGGTAGCCCAGTTGATGGACACCTTCAAACAGGGCGGCGGTTTCAGTGTCGAGCAGGATCGCTGGACCGAGGCGCGCAAACTGTTCGATTCGCTGGCCGTGACCGACGCGCAAACCTGCGAGACCATCGCCGAAGTGTTCGCCAGTACTGGTGAGGTGCTCGACCCGCACACCGCGATCGGCGTCAAGGCCGCCCGCGAGTGCCGTCGCAGCCTGGACACACCGATGGTGGTGCTGGGCACCGCGCACCCGGTCAAGTTCCCCGAGGCGGTGGAGCAGGCCGGCGTCGGCAAGGCCCTGGAATTACCGGCGCACCTGAGCGACCTGTTCAGCCGTGAGGAGCGTTGCACGGTGCTGGCCAACGACCTGAAGACCGTGCAGGCCTTCGTCAGCCAGCATGGCAATCGTGGCAAGCCGCTGTAAGGCGCGCGGTCGCATTCATCCTGTGAGGGTCACGAGAGTGGCCCTCATCGTTTTCGGACATTTCCTATAGAACTACCCGTTGGCCTCTCCCTACAGTGATCGCCTGATTTTCACGGCGTATTGCCCAGGAGCCGGCCCATGCACAACCTTCATGTGCTTATCCATCAGACACGCCCCTTCCACCAGATCCGCCTGCACCAGGCTTTCAATGCCCAGGGGCTCTACAACGTCCGCTTGAGCGACGACGTGGGCGAGATCATCAGCGACCTGGCGCGTGGGCGACCTGCCGACCTGCTGGTGCTCGACCATGGGATGGCGCGGCAGGAGGCCTTGCCCTTGTTCGCGCGCCTGGCGTCCATCGCTTCGACGCGCGCGCTACTGTTCGTCGGCCAGGCGCAAGCCGGTGCCAGCCTTGCCCATGAGGCGCGACGCCATGGCCTGCAGGTGCTGGTGGATGTGCCTTGGCCCAGGCTGGCCGTGGCTCTGGGTCGGGCGCTGGATGGCTTGGCGCTGGAGCGCAAAGGCCGCTGGCGAAACTGTCATGTTGACCGCGCATGCTCGCTGGAGCGGGCTTGATGCGAACTTTCCATCACGCCCGACGGTCAGTTCCCACATGTCCCTAGCCAGCGAGTGATCCGGATGGAACGAGTCTGCAGACTGCTCAACGATGCCCTGATCCCCTACCAGGCCGCGCTTGGCGCGCTCGATGCCGATGGTAACCGGCAATTGACCTTGTATGACCAACAGGGTGCGTTGATCCTGCGGCGTACGGTCTGTGCGCGGCAGTTGCTGGTCGACCTGGTGGATGGCCTGCACCGCGACCTGCAGATTGTCGAAGGGCGTTTGCAGCCTTGCGTGATCGCCGCGTTGCAACATCGCCAGCAGCCCCCGGGAACCTTTGCCTGACGGCCAAATCAGACGCTTTAGGGGCCGCCTGGCGATGCTTTGCTCCGGTATCGCGCAGGGTGCCACTGGAAGTCCCAAGGGCTTTCGCTTGACCCCGGTCGTCTTCCCCAGCGGCCGGGGTTTCTTTTTTGCCAGCCTTGCTGGCACCGCAGGCAACGCGGTGCAGCTTGAGCCTCAATACCTGGGTTCGAAGAAATGCCGAGCCTGCTCGAGATAGTCCTGCTGCAACGCTGGGTCCAACCAGCTGGCGTACAGCTCGGGGAGGCTGTGCTCACGCAATTCGGGCAGCAGTTGATCGATATGGGCAATGGCCTCCCGCCCCAGGGCGGTGTCCGAGCAGCCCACATGCAGGAACTGGTAGCGATCCACTCCGCGGATCGGATGGAAGCTGTAGTCGTCGAGTGTGCCGCCCTGCTGCTGGATCAGGTAGCGCACCTCCGGCCAGTAGCCCAGCACCAGTTGCAGGCGACCCAGTTGCTGCATCTGCAGCAGGCTGGCGGTGGCGTCGTTACCGTAGTGGCGGCTGAAGGCGCTATCGGGCAATTGGCGCAGCACTTGGTCGACCTGCACGCTGTAGCTGCGTTCGGCGACGATGCCGAGTTTCAGTTGGGTCTGTGCCAGTAAGCGCTGCAAGTCCACTTGCTCGCCATCGAGGAAGGGGGCGAGCAGCGCCTGGTCCTGCTTGCGTATCACCAGGCCGCTGCTGAGCACGCCCAGCGAGGGTTTGGAGAAATGTACGTAGCGTGCCCGCTCAGGGGTCCACAGCAAGGTTGGATCACAGGTGAAGCTGGGCTCCTGGAGCATCTGGATGCCGCGCGCGCGGTTGACCCGGACAATACGGTGGTCGTACTCGGGCATCTGTGCGATCAGCTGCGGCAGCAGTTGGTCGATCACCCCGCGCCCTTGCGAGGGGCCTTCGAAGATGGTGAACGGCGGCAGGTCTCGCACCAGCCACAGCAGGCGTTCCTTGGCCTCGGCCATGTGCACGCTGGCAAGCAGCAGGCAGAGCAGGGCAGGCAGCTGCGCGATACGCATGGGCCAGGCCGCCGCGCGCTCAGAGCACGCCGTCGGCGCGCAAGCGGGCGATGGCGGCGGCGTCGTAACCTAGGGCTGTGAGCAGCGCGTTGGTGTGTTCACCCAGGGTCGGGCCGATCCATTCGGCAGAGCCCGGGGTGTCGGACAGCTTGGGCACGATACCGGGCATCTTGAACGGCTTGCCATCTGGCAGGCGGGCTTGGAGGAACATCTCGCGGGCGAGGAATTGCGGGTCGCCCAGCATGTCTTCGGCGCTGTAGATACGGCTGGCCGGCACCTGGGCGTCGTTGAGCACCTGCATTACTTGGTTCAGCGGCAGGCTGTTGGCCCAGCGGTCGATCACGCCGTAGAGCTCGTCGCGGCGGGTATCGCGGCCGTCGTTGGTAGCCAGTGCGGCATCGTTGGCCAGGTCGTCACGGCCGATAGCCTGCATGAAGCGCTTGAAGATCGCGTCGCCGTTGGCCCCGATCTGTACGTGGCGACCATCGGCAGTGGTGTGGATGGACGATGGCGTGATGCCGGGCATGATGTTGCCGGTGCGCTCGCGAATGAACCCGAACACGTCGAACTCCGGGACCATGCTTTCCATCATGGCGAAGATAGCCTCATACAGCGCCACGTCCACCACCTGGCCCTGGCCGCCGTTGACTTCGCGATGACGCAGGGCCATCAGCGCGCCGATCACGCCCCACAGCGCGGCGATCGAGTCGCCGATGGAGATGCCTGTTCGCACCGGTGGGCGGTCCTCGAAGCCGGTGATGTAACGCAGCCCGCCCATGGACTCGCCAACCGCGCCAAAGCCCGGCTGGTCTTTCATCGGCCCGGTCTGGCCGAAGCCCGACAGGCGCACCATGACCAGGCGCGGGTTGAGCGCATGCAGCACGTCCCAGCCCAGGCCGAGTTTCTCCAGCACGCCGGGGCGGAAGTTTTCGATCAGGATGTCGGCCTCGGCGAGCAGGCGCTTGAGCACTTCGCGGCCTTCTGGGTGCTTGAGGTTGAGGGTCAGCGACTGCTTGTTGCGCGCCTGGACGAACCACCACAGCGAGGTGCCTTCATACAGCTTGCGCCATTTGCGCAACGGGTCGCCGCCGTCAGGGGACTCGACCTTGACCACCTCGGCGCCGAATTCGGCGCAGATGCGCGAGGCAAACGGGCCGGCGATCAGGGTGCCGAGTTCAATGACTTTCAGGCCGGCGAGTGGCTTGCTGGGCGTGGGCATGGGGCATCCGTGGCGGCTGGGCGTGCGCAGGTTGTATCACAGCTCGGCAACGGCAGGTATACCGGCGTCGTCCGAACCGGCGCTATCGGTTAGACTGTGCGCCTTTCCCCCGCAAGAAGCCCAGCGCCCATGGCCCAGCCGTCCACCACCTACAAGTTCGAACTGAATCTGACCGACCTCGATCGCGGCGTGTACGAGAGCGTCAAGCAAACCATCGCCCGTCACCCGTCGGAAACCGAGGAGCGCATGGCCGTGCGCCTGCTGGCCTATGCCCTGTGGTACAACGAAAACCTGGCGTTCGGCCGGGGCCTGTCGGATGTCGACGAGGCGGCGGTGTGGGAAAAGAGCCTGGACGATCGCATCCTGCACTGGATCGAAGTCGGCCAGCCCGACGCCGATCGCCTGACCTGGTGTTCGCGCCGCACAGAACGCACCAGCCTGCTGGCCTATGGCAGCCTGCGGGTCTGGGAAACCAAGGTGCTCGGCGCGGTCAAGGGCCTGAAGAACCTCAATGTCGCCGCCGTGCCGCAAGAGGTGCTGGAGACCCTGGCCACTGATATGCCGCGTGCCATCAAGTGGGACGTGATGATCAGCGAAGGCACGGTGTTCGTCACCGACGACCGTGGCCAGCACGAAGTGCAACTGCAGTGGCTGCTCGGCGAGCGCGGCTGACCTGATTCACACCTGATCGACGAAGGCCCCATGCATATCGAACCCCGCCCCCTGCCATCGCCCCTGCCGTTGCTGGGCAACCTGCCACCGTTGCTGACCCGCTTGTACGCCGCCCGTGGCGTGCAGTCGGAGGTCGAACTGGACAAGAGCCTGGCGCGGCTGCTGCCGTACCAGCAGCTCAAGGGCATCGAGGCGGCGGTGGACCTGCTGGTCGAGGCCTTGGACCTGCGCCAGCGCATTCTCATCGTTGGCGACTTCGACGCCGACGGCGCCACGGCCAGCACCGTGGGCGTGCTTGGCCTGCGCCTGCTGGGCGCGGCTCATGTCGATTACCTGGTGCCCAACCGTTTCGAGTACGGCTATGGGTTGACCCCGGAGATCGTCGAGGTTGCCTTGCAGCGCCAGCCGCAGCTGCTGATCACCGTGGACAACGGTATTTCCAGTGTCGAGGGCGTGGCGGCGGCCAAGGCGGCGGGGCTCAAGGTGCTGGTCACCGATCACCACTTGCCGGGCGAGCAGTTGCCGGACGCGGACGCCATCGTCAATCCGAACCAGCCGGGCTGCGGCTTCCCGAGCAAGTCGCTGGCTGGGGTCGGGGTGATTTTCTATGTGCTGATGGCATTGCGGGCTCGCTTGCGCAGCCTGGGTCGCTACGAAACCCAGGCGCAGCCGAACATCGGCGAGTTGCTCGACCTGGTGGCCCTGGGCAGTGTCGCCGACGTGGTGCCGCTGGATGCCAACAACCGGATCCTTGTGCATCAGGGCCTGGAGCGTATCCGCGCCGGCCGTGCGCGACCGGGGCTCAAGGCCATTCTCGAAGTGGCCCGGCGGGATCACCGGCGTATCACTTCCACCGACCTGGGCTTCATCCTCGGCCCTCGGCTCAATGCCGCCGGGCGGCTGGACGACATGAGCCTGGGTATCGAGTGCCTGCTGTGCGATGACGCGGCGGTGGCGCTGGACATGGCCCAGCAGCTCGATGGCCTGAACCAGGACCGCAAGTCCATCGAGCAGGGCATGCAGCGCGAGGCGCTGGCCCAGCTCAAGGACTTGCCGGTGGAGTCAATGCCATATGGCCTGTGCCTGTTCGATGCGGATTGGCACCAGGGGGTGATCGGCATTCTGGCCTCACGCCTGAAGGAGCGTTACCACCGCCCGACCATCGCTTTCGCCGATGCTGGGGAGGGCATGCTCAAGGGCTCGGCGCGGTCGGTGGCGGGGCTGCATATTCGTGATGCGCTGGACGCGGTGGCGGCGCGGCACCCGGCGTTGATCAGCAAGTTTGGCGGGCATGCGATGGCGGCGGGTTTGTCGCTGCCGGCCGAGCATTTCCCGGCGTTTGCCGAGGCCTTCGATGAGGAAGTTCGGCGCCAGCTGCGTGAAGAGGACCTGACTGGGCGGTTGCTGTCGGATGGCACGTTGGCGGTGGAGGAGTTCCACCTGGACCTGGCGCGGGCCCTGCGCAATGCCGGGCCTTGGGGGCAGCACTTTCCCGAGCCGTTGTTCCATGGGGTGTTCCAGCTGGTCGAGCAGCGGGTCGTGGGGGAGCGGCACTTGAAGGTGGTGCTCAAGAGCGAGTGTGGGTCGGTGCGGCTGGATGGGATTGCCTTCGGGATCGACCGCGAGGTGTGGCCGAACCCTACTGTGCGTTGGGTGGAGTTGGCTTACAAACTAGATGTGAATGAGTTTCGTGGGAATGAGAGTGTGCAGTTGATGATTGCTCATATGGAGGCGCGGTAGGTCGCGTACCATTGTTTGTTTGTGGTTTTAGGTTTTGTGTATTTCTACATGCGCGGTGGCGACGCTTACATCGCTGTTTCGCCTTGCGGCGACTTACTTAATGAGATGGTCACCCCGGCACCCTGCGAGGCGTACGCTTTCGCAGGGTGTT
>NZ_JBMDJI010000010.1:0-131859 GCF_057809115.1 Pseudomonas sp. FG47 | reverse complement strand
GCGCTGTCTTGCGTGGCCGGCCTTGAATTGCCAAGGGGTCGCAGCGCGACCCCGGGATCTCGAACCAGACAAAGGCTGTTGTTTTGCTAGACATGAGGCAAGCGCGACGCTCACCAGGTTCAATTGTTTCGCCGCTCCCAGGCCACAGGGTTGACCAGGTTTGCCGGCCGCTCGCCGGCCAGCGCGGCCAGCAGGTTGTCCACTGCGCAACGGGCCATGGCTTCGCGGGTCTCCAGCGTGGCCGAGCCGATATGCGGGGTGACCACCAGGTTGTCCAGTTGCAGCAGCGGCGAATCCACCGCCAGCGGCTCCTGCACGAACACGTCCAGCCCGGCGCCACGAATGCGCCGCTCGGCCAGCGCCTGGAGCAAAGCTGCCTCGTCCAGCACTCGGCCACGGGAGATGTTCACCAGGATCGCAGTTGGTTTCATCAGCGCCAGCTGTGGCGCGCCGATCAGGTTCTCGGTCGCGGCGGTCAACGGCAGGCACAGGCAGACGAAATCGGACTCGGCCAGCAATGCCTCCAGGCTGCGATGCGTGGCGGCGAACCGCGCCTCCACTTCGGGCCGCGGCTGACGGGTGTGGTACAGCACGCGCATGCCGAAACCGGCATGCGCGCGTCGGGCCAGGGCCTCGCCGATACGGCCCATGCCGACGATGCCCAGGGTCTTGCCCTGCACGTCGCAGCCGAACTGCGCCGGGCCGATCCCGGCCCGCCAGTGGCCGGCGCGAATCCAGCCATCGAGCTCGACCACCCGCCGGGCACAGGCCAGGATCAGCGCGAAACCGGTGTCGGCGGTGGTTTCAGTAAGCACGTCGGGGGTGTTGGTCAGCAGCACCCCGCGCTGATCCAGCGCCTCGATATCGTAGTTGTCCACGCCCACCGACACGCTGGAGATCACCTCCAGCTGCGGCGCCAGGTCGAGCAGCGCGCGGTCCAGGCGCAGGCTGGCGCCCAGCAGGCCATGGGCGCCCGGCAGCGCAGCGCGCAAGCGCGCCAGGCCATCGGCGGCCGGCGCTTCCACCAGGGTCACCTCGGCCTGCGCGTGCAGGCGCGCCATCAGTTCATCGGACAGGCGTTTGTAGGCGACGATGCGCTTTTTCATGCTGAGGCTCCTATCGGCTCGGCGCCAGGCTGTGCCGGCGCGCCTGTTGCAAGGGGTTGAGGACGGCGGTCAGGGCCACGGCCAGCAGCAGTGCACCGCACATGAACAGGTACGATGCGCCGGGGCCACCGGTGACACCATTGAGGTAGCCGACCAGGTACGAGCCCGAGAACGAACCCAGCGCGCCCATGCTGTTGATCAGCGCCATGGCGCCCCCGGCGACGTTGGCCGGCAGCAGTTCGGGAACGATCGCGAAAAACGGCCCGTAGGGGGCGTACATGCAGGCCCCGGCCAGCACCAGCAAGGCGTACGACCACCAGAAGTGCTCGGTGCCCAGGGCGTAGGAGCCGTAGAACGCCAGCGCGGCGATCAATAGCGGCGGCCAGACGAAGCGCTTGCGCTTCTGCAGGCGGTCCGAGGCCCACGACACCCCGAGCATGGCCAGCACCGCCCCCAGGTACGGCACCGCCGACAGCCAGCCGGCGGTGACGATGTCCAGCGCGGCGGCCTGCTTGAGGATCGACGGTAGCCAGAGGACGAAGCCATACACGCCGATGCTCCAGCAGAAATACTGCAACGACAGGATGATCACCGTGGGCGAGCGGAATGCCTCGGCATAGTTCTTCACCGGCTTGATGCCCTGCTGCTCGGCGTCCAGCGCCTGGCGCAGCGCAGCCTTCTCCCGGGCATCGAGCCACTTGGCCTGTTCGGGGCGGTCATCGACCAGGCGCCACCAGATGAACGCCCAGAGAATGGCCGGCGCGCCCTCGATGATGAACATCCAGCGCCAGTCGAACTGCTGCACCAGGTAACCCGAGACCACTGACATCCACAGGATGGTCACCGGGTTGCCGAGGATCAGGAAGGTATTGGCCCGCGAGCGCTCGGCACGGGTGAACCAGTGACACAGGTAGATAAGCATGGCCGGCATAACCGCCGCCTCGACCACGCCCAGGAGAAAGCGGATGGCGATCAGCCAATAGACGTCGTGGACGATCCCGGTCAACGTGGCCAGCCCGCCCCAGAGGATCAGGCTGGCGAAGATCAGCTTCTTCACGCTGCGCTTCTGCGCGTACAGGGCGCCCGGCACCTGGAAGAAGAAGTAGCCAAGGAAGAACAGCGCGCCGAGCAGCGACGACAGCGCCGGGGTGATCTTCAGGTCGTCGGCCATGCCCGAGGCCGCGGCGAAGCCGTAGTTGGCTCGGTCGAGGTAGGCCAGGCTGTAGGTGATGAAGACGATGGGCATGATGTACCACCAGCGTCTAGGTGCGAGTCGATCGATCTGCATGAGTGTTCTCCTGGTCTTGTTGTTCTTGTCACATCAGGTTGCGCACAGGCCGGCGCTTCAGCGTGCTTCGCGCACAGGGTTTTCGTGGTGGTCCAGTTCATGACGTTGCGGCAGGCCTTCCATGTCGCCGCGGCTCTGCACCGCGCGGCTGCCGCACCAGTTGCCGCGGGCCACGGCGCGGCGCAGCGGCAAGCCTTCGAGCAAGGCGCTGATCACCCCGACGGCGAAGGCATCGCCCGCGCCCACGGTGTCCACGACCCGGGCAACCGGCTGGCCGGGCACCACGCCATGGGCACCCTGGGCATCGCGCCAGTAGGCGCCTTCGGGCCCCAGCTTGATCGCCACGTACTGCGCGCCCTGTTCAAGGTAGAACTCGGCGATGGCCTGCGGCGACTGCCGGCCGGTGAGCAGACGCCCCTCCTCCAGCCCTGGCAGCACCCAGTCGGCCTTGGCCGCCAGGGCGTTGACCTCACGCACCATGGTCTGGCGGTCGGGCCACAGTGACGGACGCAGGTTGGGGTCGAAGGAAATGCTGCGGCCATTGGCTCGCATGCCATCCAGCAACTGGTGGCACAGTTCGCGGCAACTGCCTGAAAGCGCCGCCGGAATGCCCGTGGCATGCAGGTGCCGGGCCTGCAACAACGCCGGCCGCACCAGCGCGGGCGACAGCCGGCTGGCCGCCGAGCCACGGCGGAAATACTCGACTTTCGGATCGCTGCCATCGTCGCAGCGCTCCTTGAGCTGGAACCCCGTGGGGTGCCCGGCATCGATCTCGACACTGGAACAGTCCAGGCCTTCGCGGCGCAGGCTGTCGAGCACGAAGGCACCGAGCGAGTCGTCACCGACCCGGCTCAGCCATTGCACCCGCAGGCCCAGGCGTGACAAGCCGATGGCCACATTGCTGTCGGCACCGGCGATGCGTTTGCCGAAGCCCTCGACCTGGGCCAGGTCGCCCGGCTGCGCCGCCACGAACATGGCCATGGTTTCACCGAAGCACAGCACGTCATGCTCAGTCATGGCACACCTGCCCTTCCAGCTCGGCCAGCTGCGCGACCTGGCGCGCCGTCAGTGCCAGCAGGTCCTCGCCGGCCAGGGGGTACTCGATTGCACGCGGCAGGCCCGGGGCGAAATGCGTCATCAATTCGCGCCACTGGGCCAGGTCGAGGTCCTCGGGCACCACGGCTACCAGGCGCCCGTCGGCGCGGCGCGCCACCGCCTTGCAGTGCACGTAGCGCACCCAGCGCCCCAGTAATTGCGCGGCCAGCAGCGGCGACTCGTCGTGCCAGTACCAGTTGCCGATGTCGAAGGTCATGCCCGGCGCCACGCCCTGCGCCTGTGCCTCGCGAAAGAACTTGACCAAGGTCTGCAGCCGCCCGCCGTAGGGCGTCTGGTCGTTTTCCACGTACAGCGCCGTCTTGTGCTGCAACAGTGGCGCCAGCGCCGGCAAATCGCAGCCATCCTGGTAATGACCCAGCGATACCTTGAGCGCCACCGCGCCGATCTCGCTCGCCAGCTGCAGGCGCTGGGCAATCGCGGGCTCCAGGCTGCCGTCCTCGCGCCACAGTTCCAGTGGCGTGGAGTAGAGACTCTGCAGGCCATGCTCGGCGGCCTGGTTGGCCAGGGTAGCGGCATCAGGCGTGGCGTCGAACAGCTCCTCGCGCCATTCCACCCGCCGCGCACCCGCCGCAGCGAGCAACGGCAGGTAGCTGGCCTGGCCCAGACGCCTCACGGCATCGGCACCGAAACTCGACAAGCTGATGGAGACAGTGTGCGTGCGCATCGTGGTAGTCCTTGTTCTTGTGAATGAAACCGGTTTCATTTTTCCCCGGCAACAACGGCGTCCGCGACGCCGTCAGTGTTGTGATCAGGTAGAGCCTCGCGCAATGAGCTGCGCGCGCATATCCAGGCGCCGGGCCGGCAGAGGGCTGCCTTGCAGGCGCTCCAGCAGGCACTGGAACGCCGCCGCGCCGATGCGCCCGGTGGGTTGCGCCAATGCGCTGATGCCGTCACCCACCAGCGGGTACCAGTCCAGGTCGTCCAGCGCCAGCAGGCCCAGGTCCTGGAACAGCGGCCCGCCCCTGGCGTGCAGCACCCGCACCAGCTCCAGGGTGGCGACACCATTGCAACTGAACAGCGCCTGCGGGCCGTGCCCTGCCCCGGCGATGAACGCGCCCAGTTGCTCGGCGAGGCCCGGGCCTACCTCCAGCACCTGCCCGCGCAATCCATGGCGCCGGGCGATGGAGGCCTGGAAGGCATCCACGCGCTCCTGCCGCGAGCTGGTGCCATCGAGTGGCTCGGTGACGGCGAGGATGTCGCGATAACCGTTGTGTTCAAGGTGATCGAGCGCCTGCTCGACGGCGTCGCTGTTGTCCAGGCCCACCAGATCGACCGGCAGGCCCGCCAGTTGCCGGTCGACCAGCACCATGGGCAGGTCGCGGGCCAGGCTGGCCAGCTCCCCGGCGCGGTGGCCCAGGGTGTTCACGATCAGGCCATCGACGTTGTACGCCTGCAGGGCCTGCAGTTGGCTGCGCTCCTGGGCATCGTCACAATCGGTGTTGCACACCACCAGGCTGTAGCCGTGCTGGCGGCAGGCGGTTTCGACAGCGTGCATCACCGCCACCGAATAGGGATTGCGGATATCGGCCAGGAGCATGCCGATCAGCCCAGTGCGGCCGCGCTTGAGGGCGCTGGCCATGCGATTGGGCCGGTAGCCGAGGTTCTCGACCACCGCGGCGATACGCGCGGCCGTGGCCTCGGCGAGCAGTTGCCGGTCCTCGCCCATGTAGCGCGAGACGGTGGCCTTGGACACGCCCGCTGCCTTGGCGACTTCGCTGATGGTGACCCGCGTGCGCGCGGGAGCCTGATCCTTGTCCACCCAATGCCCTTCTTGTCTTGTTATCGATGCATGCGCAGAGGCGATGAAAACGGTTTCAATGAAATCAGGGATGGCCCGGATCGTCAAGTGACGCTCGTTCGGCCAAAGCACAGGCGAACTGCGCCAAAGGACTGTACGGTCGGAACCAGCGCGTTATGGTGGGCCAGGACACCATAACGACCGCCCAGGAGCGCGCCATGACTACCGTGTTTCGCATAAGCCTGCTGTTGTTGCTTGCCGGCCTGCTCCTGGGCGATATCGTCGTGGCCAGCATCGGCCTGGCGGGCCTGTGCGGCGGCGCGATCTACGCCAGCATCCTGCAGGATGCCGAGCCCCCCGCCCCGACCGAAGCGCAATTCATCGCCTAAACTGCCCTGCGGACAGGGCATACGTCGGCGGTGTCTGGCCAGCGTGATCATCACGCTGGCCCAAGCGTTCTATTCTTCGTTCTTGCTTTCCTTCTCCAGTTTTTTCTTCCAGGCCTCTTTGGCCACCGGGCCAAGCGCATCGGTCATGGCCTTGATCTCAGCTTTGCTCTGACTATCCAGCCCCGCGAGCGTGCCGGTCTCCAAGACCGAAAAATTGATGTACACATCGTTACTTGCCGGGAATTTCAGCGGTTTGGTGAAATTGAAGTGATTTTCGGCCACCACTTTGAAGTTGAGCGGACCATGGGTCGCCGGGGTCGATACCGCAATGCCACCGATACTCACCGCGTCCGCAACGCTCAGGGCCAAGTGGTTGCCCTTCACCATTTGGGCTTCCGACGGGACCCGCAGACCTGCGAGCAACAGGACAGCGTCAACAAGGCAGTGCCACTGAGCCACATCATCGAAGACCTCAAGACCAACACACCCGAACTGGCCAAGGAACTGGGGCTGTAACTGTTTCCAGAGTCGGCAGTGCCAGGTGCTGGCGAGGCGGCAAACCGTACGGGGGCGAATCACTCGGAATCGCCCTACGCGCAAGGGGGAAATTTCGGAGCATCGGTCGTGCTTTGCTACGCAGGTGAAAATTTCTCCCTGACAGGCACGTCCCATGCTCAAACCCGCGCAACTCGAAAAACTCCGCGAAGTCATCTCGGAAAACCTGCGCGTCCAGCGCGACAACGACCCGGTCGCCTACATCAGCGTCGGCACCGCGCTGCAGGATGCGATCTCCAAGCAGAACCACGCCATCTTCGCCCGCCGTGGCTGTGGCAAGACCCTGCTGCTGCACCACTCCTCACGCAGCCTCAAACCCGAGCTCAAGAGCATCTACCTCAACTGCGAGGATTTCAAACGCCACTCCTTCCCTAATGTCCTGGTGGAAATCCTCGCATCGATCTTCCGCGAACTGGACAAGAACATCTCGGGCTGGTTCGGCAAGAAGAAAAAGCTCAAGCTGATCATCAAGGACATCCTCGACAAGCTCAAAACCCTGCACGTCAACGCCGATGCCCACGAGGAAGAGGTCAAGAGCCGCAGCGCCAGCGAGCAGCATGCCGGCTTCGACGCCGGGATCAAGATCGACGACATCACCTTCAATGCCAAGAGCACGGCCAAGGAAACCCAGGAGGTCGAGCGCTCGTTCCGTATCCACCGGCAAAAACTGCAAGAGCTCGACCTCTGGCTGCCACGGCTCAAGGACAACCTGCGCGAGCTGTTCGCGGCGTCGAACACGGTCAAGGGCATCCTGCTGCAGATCGACGACCTGTATCACCTCAAGCGCACCGACCAGGCCTTCGTCGTCGACTACGTGCATCGGCTGTGCAAGGACATCCCGATCTACTTCAAGATCGCCACCCTGCGCCACTCCTCCACCCTCTACGTCGACCGCGAGGGCCAGCCGATCGGCGCCCAGGAGCGCCACGACTACCAACCCATCGACATCGACTACACCTTCAGCAACTTCCCCCGCACCCTCAAGCAGAATCACGCCATCCTTTTGCAGTTCGGCGCCCAGGCCGGCATCAGCGAGGCGCAGATCATGGGCCTGTTCAAGGGCGAAGGCTTCGAGCGCCTGGTGATGGCCGGCGGTGGCGTGCCGCGCGACGTGCTTTCGCTGTTCTTGCACCTGCTCAACGAGACCGTGCAGAACGAAGGCGGCAAGATTGGCAAGGACGAGGTGCGGATCCTTTCGCGCAACAACTTCGAGCGCAAGATCGAGGAGCTCAAGCAGGACTCCAAGGACGACGAGCAGGACGACCTGATCAAGGGCATCTACATCATCAAGAGCTTCTGCCTGGACAAAAAGAACAACATCTTCGTCATCGAGGAGAAACTGCTGCAGCAGAACGACGCGCTACGGGCGCTGATCTATCGCCTGCTCGACTACCGCATCATCCACAGCTGCGCCACCGCCCTGACCCACAAGTCGGCCGAGGGTACCTTCCAGGCCTTCGCCGTCGACATCGGCTGCTACGCCCATTACCGCAAGCTGGACGGGCGCTTCAACGAAATCGACGTGACCCATGCCGCGGCCAAGGAACGCATGCGCTCGGCGCCAATTCTCGACCAGACCAAGATCGACAACATCGTCGCCTCCCTGCCCGGCCACGGCCAGGTGGAGCTGCTGGCAGAAGCCATGGAGGAGGAACCCAGCGAGGCCTAGGCTCTGTATGAAAGTCTTGAGACGAAGGTCAGGCGAGGCTGTTTTCAACGCAGCATGAACGAGTATCAAGGCTTTTCGTACAGTGCCTAAGGCTTGCGGGCCCAGCAGCCGAACATCACATCGCCGATGTAGATACCCTGCGCCTGCCGCCGCTCGACCTCGAGCCGGGCGTGCAGGGTGTCGATGCCGACCTGGCGCGGCGTGGCCACGCCCAGGGCGATGATACGCGGCAGGCAGGCGCGGATGATCGCGGCCAGCCCCGTGTCGTTGTCGGGCGTTTGTACCAGGCATTCGGCGCGCAGGTCCTGTACGTTCAGGCCGGCCTGGCTCAGGGTCGCGTGCAGGTGGAAACCACACTGCAGGTCCGCCCCTTCGGCGGCGAGCATGCGCTGTAGCCAGCGGGTCGCCTTGCGGTGCAGCGGGAAGGGTTCGAGGCTGGCTGGGGCCAGGGTGGTGTCATGCTCCTGGAACACCATCACGCCACCGGGCAGCAGTTGTCGGGCCAGGGCCCGCACCGCCTTGAGCGCATCGGCCTGGTACATCAGCACCCGCCGCCCGACCACGGCGTCGAACAGCCCCAGCGAGGCCGGTGGGGCATGCAGGTCGGCGGCCACGAACAGCAGCGATGCCGCGCCCGTGGGGGCCTCGCGCTGCTGGGCGCTGGCCAGTGCCGCGCTCGACTGGTCGATGCCCACCACCGCGCCGTCCTCGCCCACCAGTTCGGCCAGCAGCAGGCTCACCTCGCCGTTGCCACAACCGACATCGAGTACGCGCATGCCCGGGCCGATGCCGGCGTCCAGCAGCAGCCGCGTGGTGAAATCCACTTTCGCACATGCCATGGCCTGCTCCTTCACAAGGCACCCAGTGTGCCGAGCCTGGTGGTTCGGGCACAAGGGTTCCTATGCCGAGGCCTCGCGCGCCTGTGCGCAGTCGCCGGGCCTGGCGCCGTGCGGGTTCACCTGGCTCAGGCCTGCGGCACCCGCTGCGCGAGCGCGGCGGTTTCGGCCGGTACCGGCGGGGTCAGGCGCAGTACTCGGTCACGACCGCCTTCGGCCAGCAGGTAGCCCCCATTGCCATCGGGCACGATGGCTTGCGGCGCCTTCAGGTAACTGAGCACGACGTGTTGCACGCCAGCGCCGTCGACCCGCAGCAACCGCGCGCGATGGGTCGAATCCTCGCTGATCCACAGCCCACGCGCATCGCACAGCAGGAAGGTGGGATTACGCAGCCCCTCGACCACCACCGGATCGTTGCCCTCGGTAGTCAACGCGCGGATCTTGCCGGTGCTCTTCTCGGTGTACAGCAGTCGCCCATCATTGCAGCGGGTCAGGCCCTCGGTCTCGGTCAGCCCCGCGCGCAGCACCTCGAGCTGGCCGCTGCGCCAGTTGTAACGCATCAGCCGGCCATCACCCTTGCGGTCCTCGATGGCGTACAGGTGCTCGCCATCGTTGTACAACCCCTGGACGTTGTTGCCCTGGAACAGCGTGCTGACCTGGCCACTGCGCGACACGCTGACCGGCGCCCCGCCCACCTCCTGGCTGAACGCCCAGCCGCCGTCGACGGCGACCATGCCATCAGGCTTGGACAGCCCCTCGAGCAACACCTCCCGGTCACCCTCGGCGCTGATGCGCAGGATGCTGCCCTTGCCGCCATTGAGCTCGCGGCTCACCAGCAGGCTGCCGTCGGCCTGGGGCAGCAGCGAGGCGGCCCGGGCCACCGAGGTGTGCAACACCTGCACCTCCCAGCCGTCGGCGGCCTGCACCGGGTAGAAGGTTTGCCAGGCGAAGAAACCCAGGGTGCTGGCGGCCAGGCCAGCGGTAGCGGCCAAGGTCAGGCGAACACCACGCTTGCGCAGCACATGCATCATCGAATCGGCTCCTTGAAAGTGCCGGCGATGCTAGCAAGGGGATGTGAAAAAAATGTCGTGGATCCAATATTGCAGAACCTTCCTACATCGATCTAGGAATTTGGCTTGCATGCGCCCAGACAAGCAGCCAAGGACTTCATTCACAAACCAAATACTGGGTATTTCAACATTTCATTTGTGGATATCCCGAACTGCCCCCTATGCTGCCGTGGCATCCCCTGCACGCACCGGCCGGTGTGGTCCCAGGCACGGGGAGAGAACAACAAGTCGAGACCGTTCATGTCGAAACCTTCCTACTTCGCCCCCCACGGTGGGCACCCGGCTCAGACCGAGCTGCTGACTGACCGTGCCATGTTCACCGAAGCCTATGCCGTGATCCCCAAGGGCGTGATGCGTGACATCGTCACCAGCCACCTGCCGTTCTGGGACAAGATGCGCATGTGGGTCATCGCCCGCCCGCTGACCGGCTTCGCCGAGACCTTCTCGCAGTACATCGTAGAAGTCGCCCCCGAAGGCGGCAGCGAGCGCCCTGAACTGGATCCGAACGCCGAAGCGGTGCTGTTCGTCGTCGAAGGCGAGATCGACATCACCGTCGAAGGCAAGCACCACACCCTGGTCCCAGGCGGCTACGCCTTCCTGGCCCCTGGCGCCGACTGGAGCCTGCGCAACAACAGCAAGGCCAACGTCACCTTCCATTGGCTGCGCAAGCACTACCAGAAGGTAGAAGGCCTGCCGGCGCCGGAGTCGTTCGTCACCCACCGCGACAACGCCACCGTCATCGAGATGCCAGGCACCGAAGGCCGCTGGGTCACCACCCGCTTCGTCGACATGGCCGACATGCGCCACGACATGCACGTGAACATCGTCACCTTCCAGCCTGGCGGCGTGATCCCGTTCGCCGAGACCCATGTAATGGAGCACGGCCTGTACGTGCTGGAAGGCAAGGCGGTATATCGCCTGAACCAGGACTGGGTCGAGGTCGAGGCCGGCGACTTCATGTGGCTGCGCGCCTTCTGTCCGCAAGCCTGCTACTCCGGCGGCCCGGGCCCGTTCAGCTACCTGTTGTACAAGGACGTCAACCGCCACGTGCACCTGACGCTCAACCCGCAGCGTTGATGACCTTGCAGGAGCGGCAGCCTGCCGCTCCTGCTGTCTTGGGCCATACTAAGCGCACAGCCCCTTCCCGGCCTCCCGCCATGACCTTCCATCGCCTTCTACTTGCCCTGTTGCTCCTGCTGCCGGGCGCGTTGCCGTGGGCAGACGACTGGCAACTCGCGCGCCAGGAAGACGGCATCGACGTCTACTTGGCCAGCGTCGACGGTTCGGCCTACCAGCAATTTCGCGGCGTCACCCGGATCAAGGCCAGCGTCCGGACCCTGAGTGACCTGCAGGAAAACCTGCGCGTGGCCTGCAAATGGCTGTACGCCTGCGCCGACATGCGCCTGCTGGAAGTGGACGGCGATACCACCTGGGTCTACCTGAGCACCGCCCTGCCCTGGCCGGCCAAACCCAGGGACATGGTGCTCAAGGTGCGTACCGAGCGCCTGGACGACGACTCCCTGGTGCGCCACCTGAGCGCCGAGCCCGGGCGGGTACCGACCGAACCCGGGCTGATCCGGGTGCGCCGGCTCAGCGGCGAATGGATCATGCGCCCCTTGGCCGAGCGCGAGACCGAGGTCACCTACCAACTGCGCGCCGACCCGGCCGGCGACGTGCCGGGCTGGCTGGCCAACCAGTTCGTGGTGGATGCGCCGCTGGTCACCCTCAAGACCCTGCGGGCCGTGGCCGAGCGCCAGCCCTGAGGCTCAACGGCTGCGCAGCAACAGCGACGCCGCGGCGCAGCCGAGCAGGGCCACGCACGACAGGTAAAAGGCATCCGAGTACGCCATCAGATAGGCCTGCTCGCGCACGCTCTGGTCGATCAGCGCCAAGGTCTGCATGACCTCGGGCGATTGCGGGTCGACCATCCCCCCCGGCAAGCGCTGCTGCAAAGCGCCGTCGAACAGGGTCAAGGCCTCGCCCACCCGCACCGAGTGAAAGCGCTCGCGCTGCGACACCAGTTGCGTCAACAACGCCGTGCCCAGTGCGCCCCCGAGGTTGCGCAACATCGAGATCAACGCCGAGGCCGAGCCGGCCTGGGCCTTGTCCAGGCCCTTCACCGCCAGCACCGACAGCGCCACCATGATCAGCGGCTGGCCGATGCCACGCACCACGGTGGAGGGAATGATCACGTTGCTGCCTGAGTCCACCGTCAACTGCGACCCCAACCAGCAGCCCAGGGCCATGATGGCGAAGCCGCTGGCCACCAGCAGCTTGGCGTTGAGCCAGCGCATCAGCCGTGGCAGCAACGGCGCCAGCAACAACTGCACCAAGCCATAGGCGATCAGGCTCTTGCCGATCTCGCTGGCACTGTAGCCCTGCACCAGTGACAGGTAGTTGGGCACCAGGAACACCAGGCCGAAGGTCGCCGCGCCGAACACCGCCATGGCCAGGCTCGACACGCCGAAGTTGTAACTGGCCAGCAGGCGCAGGTTGATGAACGGACGCGCGCCCCACAGCTGGCGCTGGATGAACAGCGCCAAGGCAATGACCGCGATCACGCTGAAGCTGGTGATGAAACGCGAATCGAACCAATCCTTGCGCCCGCCCTCTTCCAGCACGATCTGCAATGCCCCCAAGCCCAGGGCCATGGCCGCGATCCCCAGCCAGTCGGCCTGGCGCAGGGCGCTGCGATCGCCGGCCTGGCCCTTGATCGACCAAGCCACCGCCGCCAGCAAGGCCAACCCCGGCGGCAGCTGCAAGAGGAAGATCCAGCGCCAGGAGTACAAGTCGGTGAGCCAGCCGCCGATCGACGGCCCGGCTGCCTGGGCCACGCTGTTGGACAGGCTGAACAGCGCCATGCCCAGGGCGATGCGACTGGCCGGCAGCTCGGTGATGATCAGTTGCATCGACAGCGGGATCAGCACCGCCCCCGACGCGCCCTGGATCACCCGCAAGCTGATCATCGCCTCCAGGCTCGGGGCCAGGGCGCAACTCACCGAACTGGCCAGGAACAGCGACGAGCCCACCAGCATCACCCGGCGCAAGGAGAACACCTGCACCAACCAGGCGGTCAGCGGGATCATGCTGATCTCCGCCACCAGGTAGGCGGTGGAGATCCACGAACCTTCCTCGAAGCTGGCCCCCAGTGCGCCTTCGATCTCCGGCAGCGCGGCGCTGGTGACATGCACGTTCATACCGGCCATGAAGCAGCCGAACAGACCACCGATCACCGCGACCCAGGCGCGAGTGGAAACCTTTTCCTCAGCGCTCATCGCGGGCCTGCCGGGTATCCACGGTGGCAATCACCGACATGCCAGGCAGCAGCCGCGGCGTTTCTTCACTGTCGGTATCGAGTTGGATACGCACCGGGAAGCGCTGGACGATCTTGGTGAAGTTGCCCGTGGCGTTGTCCGGCGGCAGCAGCGCGAACACCGCGCCGGAACCCGGCGAAAGGCTATCCACGGTGCCGTGCCAGTGCCGCCCGAAGGTGTCGACCTCGAGGGTCACCGGCTGTCCGGGGCGCATGTGCGCCAGCTGGGTCTCCTTGAAGTTGGCCACCACATACGCCTGGCGCACCGGCACCACGGCCAGCAAGGGCAAGCCTGGGGTGACGTACTGCTGCTGGCGCACCTTGCGCTGACCCACCACGCCATCGAACGGCGCACGGATCGCAGTATCGGCCAGGGCGCTACGGGCCAGGTCCGCTTCGGCATGCGCCTGGTCGAGGTCGGCCTGGCGTTGCAACAACTCGGCCTGCAACTGCTTGCCTTGCTCGGCCAACACCGCCTGGCGCGCCTGCTGGCGAGCCAGTTCGGCATCGGCGGCGCGCTGCAGGGCCAGGGCCTGGATATGCGTGGCCCGCGCCTGCTCCATGCGCTGCACGCTTGCCGCCTGCCATTGCGCCAGGCGCTGGTAACGTTGCCAGTCGGCTTCGGCACGCTGCGCCTCGCCACGGCTGCCGCCACGTTCGGCAGCGGCGCGGGCGATGGCCTGGACCTGCTCGTGCTGCTCGGCGGCAAAAGCACGCAGGCGCATGGCCTGCACCTGCAAGGCGGCTTCGCTGACCGCCAGGCGTGCCTCGGCCTTGCGCAGGCGATCGCGAAAATCGCGCTCGTCCAGGCGTACCAGCAAATCGCCCGCCTTGACCGTGGCGTTGTCGGCCACCGCTACCTCGGCGACGTAGCCGCTGACCCGCGCGCTGACAGGCGCCCAATCGGCCCGCACATAGGCGTCGTCGGTTTGTTCGAGGAAACGCCCATCGAGCCACCAGTAACCGCCATAGGCCGCTAGTAGCAGCCCCAACCCGCTCGCCAGGCCCAAGCGCAGCAAGCGCTGGCGGCGCTGGGCAGGGGATTGCTCGAGGGTGTGCTGGGGATCTGGGCTGACCGCCTGGTTCATGCTGGGCTCCGTCCGATGGGGAGCCTCAGGGTACGCAATCTGCGACTGTCGTTCGCGCGCGATAAGGGCGCTGATCGTCGTGAAATGGACATCAGCGCTTTACGGCGCAACGCATCAATGCGCCATCAGAAACGCCAGGACCTGCTCGGCCGCGGTAACCGGGTCCTCTTGCATGAAGCAATGCCCTCCCGCCACCTGCCGAGCGTTCACCTGGTGGTTGAGCGCGGCCAGACGCTGCGCCGAATGCGGCACGAACGGATAGGTATGCTCACCATACAGAATCTGCGTTGGCGTCTGGATGCTCGTCAATTGCCGCCACATCCGCTCGGGATACGAACTGAAGATCTCCACCTCGCGGCTGGGCCGGCACTTGAGTACCACCGCCTCGCCGCAATCGCCGATGGCATGGGCCACATAAGCCTGCAGCGCGGCATCGCTCCAGCCCTTGAAGATCCCCCGCCCTTGCAGCGCAGCGTGCGCCGCCTCACGGTCGGGCCAGTGGCTGCGGCGGCTTGCGGCTTTACGCGCCAGGGCATGGCGACGATGCAGGCCAACCAGCGCGGCCGCGCCCATCACCCCGAGCATGCGCCGGCTGAACAACACCGGGTCGAGCAGCACCGCGCGCTGGAACAGGCCCGGCTCGGCGGCCAGCATCAACCCGGTCAGCACCCCACCGAAACTGTGCCCGACAGCCAGGTACGGCACCTCACCGTATTCGCCACGCCCGGCCTGGAACGCCTCCAGCGCCAACGCCGCCGTGCGGTTCCAGCCGCGGAACGGGCCGCCATGGTCGCTGTCGCCATGCCCCTGGACATCGCTCAGCCACAGGTCGAAATGTGCCCCCAGGCGCAGCAGCAACGGCTCATAGGCCAGGCTGCAGAAACCGTTGCCATGCACGAAGTGCAACAGTGGCCGGCCGCTGGCCGGTGTGCGCCAACCACGCAGGGTGAAGCCTTCGGCGCAGTCATGGGACCAGGGAATCAACTCCATCTACAGCACTCACCGACATTCAGGAAAACGTCGATTCTACAAACAGCAGTGGATAGAGCGAAATCACCAGCAACACGGCCATCGCGACATTGAACAGCACCACCGCGCGCGGATTGCGCAATAGGTTGCGCAAGGCGCTGCCAAACATCACCCAGACCCCGACACTGGGCAGGTTGACCAAGGCAAATACCACCGCGATGACGACGACGTTGAACACATAACCCTGGGCCGGCGTATAGGTGGTGATCGCCCCCACGGCCATCACCCAGGCCTTGGGGTTGACCCACTGGAACGCCGCCGCGCCCCAGAACCCAAGCGGTTTGCGAGTACCCTTGGCGTCGCCCGACAGCGGCCCGGAGGTGGCGATCTTCCAGGCCAGGTACAGCAAGTAGGCCGCGCCCGCATAACGCAGCACGGTGTACAGCGCCGGCCACAGCTTGAACACCTCGCCCAGCCCCAGCCCTACCGCCAGCACCATGACCATGAAGCCGACGCTGATCCCCAGGGCATGCGGGATCGAGCGGCGCACGCCGAAATTCACCCCCGAGGCCAGCAGCATGGTGTTGTTGGGGCCCGGGGTGATGGATGAAACGAAGGCGAACAGCACGAAGGCGCTGAGCAGATCGAGCGAGGCAAGCATGGCGGTGTATTCCGGAGGGGTAGTTGTGTTGCCACACTAACGGAGCCACACGGATCGTGACCGGTACAGTTTATAAAAATTGCACAGATACACATTATTGATATGGTCGCGATCACCGTAGGAGCCGGCTTGCCGGCGAACACTGGCGCCGCCGGTGCCAGGCTGATTCATCAGCAAGGCTGGCTCCTATGGGCCTGAAGAGGCACTGGCGCGGCACCGGCCAATTGCATGACACTGCCTGTCGCCCCCAGAGCCTTGCACAAGGAAGCCAAACCATGAGCCTGACCATCCGCCGCGCAGCACGCACCGATGCCGCGCAGATCCTTGCCTTCATCACCGAACTGGCCGAATACGAGCGCGCCCGCCACGAAGTGGTGGCGACCCTCGCCGATATCGAGCACAGCCTGTTCGACGCCGGTAGCACCGTGCATAGCCTGATCTGCGAACGCGACGGCCAGGCGATCGGTTTCGCCGTGTATTTCTACAGCTACTCCACCTGGCTGGGGCGTAACGGCATCTACCTCGAAGACCTCTACGTCAGCCCCCAACAACGCGGCGACGGTGCCGGTCGCCAGTTGCTGCGGCATATCGCTAGAGAAGCGCTGGCCAATCACTGCGGGCGCCTGGAATGGAGCGTGCTGGACTGGAACGAACCGGCCATCGGTTTCTACCAATCCCTGGGCGCCGAGCCACAGGACGAGTGGATCCGCTACCGCCTGGACGGCGAGCGCCTGCGTCAGTTCGCCGAAGGCTGAGGCGCTTCGCCCCAGAACGATGCCTGAGCCAGCACCGGCACCTCGACCCGGCGGCGCTGGCCAGCCTGTTCGATCAGCAACCCGGTACGCTCGATGGCGACCAGGCGCACGCCGCGCGCCAGCTCCTCGCCACTGCGTACCGCGCGGGCCGGGCCACCGTCGAGGCTGACGATGGCCACCGCGCCCTGGCTGCCAGCCATCACCCCGCTGACGCTGATCTGCAGTTGCAGCGGGATATCCGCGAACCAGCGCGCCGCCGGGGTCTCGCTCAACGGCACCGCCATCACCGGCTCAGCCGAGGCGGCCGACGGCGCTGACGGCAGCAGCAGCGCAGCCCAAGTCACCAACCCGGCGGCGGCAACCAACACGCCCAGCCCTTGCAACAACAGACCGGGGGACAGCTTGAGACGAACAATCGGCATGGTCACGCGCTCCTTGTGGGCCTGTGCCCGAGCATAGCGGGCAATCCTCACGGTTTTGTTTCACATCGCGATCATCTTGCTCGGGCAAGCTGGCAGGCATGGACAAGGAGCGCTGCCGTGCCAGGACAACGTGGTTTCACCCTGATCGAACTGATGGTGGTGCTGGTGATCGTCGGCATCGCCAGCGCCGCCATCAGCCTGAACATCCGCCCCGACCCGGGCAAGCAGCTGCGCGCCGATGCCGAGCGTCTGGCCCGCCTGTTGCAGTTGGCGCAGAGCGAGGCCCAGGCCGATGGCCAGCCGCTGCGCTGGCGCAGCGACCGCGAAGGCTACCGCTTCGTCCGCGCCGACGGCCAACCGCTTGCCGACGGCCCGCTCAAGCCGCGACGCTGGCAAGCCGACGCGGTCAGGGTGCAGGTCGAGCCCCCGGGGCCGCTTTGGCTGGACGGCGAATGGATCGGCACGCCGCTGACCCTGCACCTGCGCAGCGGCGCCGTGCGCATGGACCTGGCACGCAGTGCCGCTGGCGCGCTCAGGGTCAGCCAGCCATGAGGCACCAACAAGGCTTCACCCTGCTCGAAGTGATGATCGCCATCCTGCTGATGGCGGTGGTCAGCCTGATCGCCTGGCGAGGCCTGGACAGCGTCAGCCGCGCCGATCGTCATGTGCGCCAGGCCAGCGAGGACAGCCAGGCGCTGCAGCGGGTCTTCCAGCAACTGGAGCGCGACCTGGCCCTGCGCGCCTCGGTCGAGCTGCTGGAGCCACCGCTGCCCGGCCGCGAAGCGCCCGGCAAACCGCTGCTGCCTGCCTTGCGCGTGCGCGCCGAACGCCTGGAGCTGGTGCGCGTTGGCGCCGTGCCCGGCAGCGGCCTGCAACGGGTGCGCTGGTTCGTGCGGGGCGGCACCCTGTACCGGGCCGCCGCGCCACTGCGTGCGCATTACCCACTGCCAGCACCAAAGGCTGCAGTAGCGGTACTGGACAACGTGACAGCCTTCAACCTGCGGGCGTGGCAGGCCAAGGCGGGGTGGCAGGCGCCAGGCGGCGAGGCGCGGGATGATCCGCCAGGGCTTGAAGTGCGCTTGCACTGGCGCGGCCCACAGGGCGAGGAGCGCTACCGCCAGGTGCTGGGGCCGTTCAACTGACCAGGACCACGCCGCCGGGCAACTCCAGGCAACGTGCGCCATAAGCGGCGCGGATCAGCTCGGCGGCCTGGGGCAACTGGTCGAAACTGAATCGGGCCTGGACCCGACGTCGGCCCAGGCTTGGGTTGAGCAACACCAGGCGCCCGGGGCGGTAGCGGTTGATCTCGTCGATGACCTGGGCCAGAGGGGCATCGCGCAACACCAGCATGCGCTCGCGCCAGGCCATGACCTGGCTGGCATCGAAGGCCCCGGCGACGCCAAGACCCTGGGCATCGTAGCGCAGCTGGCGCCCCGCCGGCAGCACCTCGGCTTGGCCCTGGGTGGCGATACGCAACTCGCCACTCAGGCAGGTGACGCAGACGCCACCCTCATCCTCGCGCACGTTGAAGCGGGCCTGCTCGGCATCGATCAGCCCCTCCCCGGCCCGCACCTGCACGGCCCGGCGGGCCTGCACTTCGATCTCGCCACGCAACAGGGCAATCCCGTGCGCCTCACGACCGACCTGGGTGCGCACGTTCAGCTCCAGCTCGACGCCGGGGGCCCACTCGATGCGGCGCTGCTCACCCGCCTCGGTGGCAAAGGCCGCCGGCGCCGACGCGAAGCCTTGCAGCCAACCGCCACGCCACATCACCAGCGCCGCCGAAGCCGCCACCGCGCCACCGAGCAGCGCCCGCCGGCTCAGCGTCGGCAGCGGCACCACCTGGCGGGCCTGGCGCGCCGCCGGGCCCAGCAGTTGCCACAGTTGCCGGGCCTGGACGAACGCCTCGGCATGCGCGGGACTGCGTGCGCACCAGTGCCTGAGGGCCTTGGCATCGGCCTCGGTGGCCTGGCCGGAAGTCAACCGAACCAGCCAGTCCAGGGCCTGGCGCTGCAAGTCGGAATCGGGCGCAATCTTGGGCATGGTGCTCACATGAATGGGTCGACTATTGATCAAGACGGTTTTCCCGCGCCTGGACCGAAGCGCTGAAACACTTTTCTGTCCAGGCGCGCCGCGCAGTGGCCCAGCGCCGCCTTGAGTTCCTTTTCCACCGTGCGCGTGGATATGCCGAAGCGCTGGGAGATTTCCAGGTGCGAGGCCTCTTCCAGGCGCGCGGCAATGAAAATCCGTCGCCGCCGCGCCGGCAACTCGTACAAGGCGCCCATCAGGCTCTGGATCTCGCGCTGGCCGCCGACGATACGCGCCGGGTCCTGGTCCTCGCCAACCTGCAGCAAGGCCTCCACTTCGGCGCCGGTGAGCAGGCGCGCGTCGGCCTCGCGGCGATCGGCGGCGACGTTGAGGGCCATGCGATACAGGTAGGCGCCGGGCTTGTGCACATCATGCACGGCCTCCAGGCGATCGACCCGCAGGTAGGTCTCCTGCAGCACATCGTTGGCCAGGTCGTCCGAACCCAGCCGGCGTTTCAGGCGCACCCTGAAGGCGTCGTAGGAGGACAGAAACAGTTTGATCAGCGCACTGTCCCGGGGTTTGTTCATGCCGCCGCAGCTCCTTGCGAAAATGGGCAATCCATGGGTACCGGGCGCAACAGCAGGGTTACCGGCTGCGCCAGGGATGTTGGCGGCGCCTCTTCTAGGCGTACCGCACGCATGCGTTCGATCACCGCGGCGTCGCGCAAGGGATCACCGGTCGAAGCCAGCAAGCGACTCTGCAGCAACTGGCCGCGACCATCGATCCAGACCTGCAGGGCCGCTCGGTAACCACCCGGCCGGGTCAGCGTCGAACCGCACAGGGCCCTTTCCACCGCCTGCTGCAACGCCAGGGCGTAACCGCCTGCCAAGCCGCTGCCCTGCCGCTTGCGCGGTGCAACGTCGTTCAACCGCAACGGTTGCACGGTAAAGCCACCACTGCCGCTGTAGCGTGCCTGTAATCCAGTGCCCTGCAACAAGCGTTGCAACCCCTCACGCGCGGCATAACGCCCACGTACAGAGCTCGAGCGCTGTCCGCCCACCAGGGCTTGATCGACCAGCACTGCCAGGCCGCTTTGCCGGGCGAAGCTGTCCAAGGCCTGGTCCAAGGCTTGTGCCGGAATGTCCAGGGTCAGCAACGGCTGGCCGCGCAGCGGAGTCGCAGCGAGCGACCAGGCCAGCATCAGCGCACCGGCCACGAGCAATGCACGCACGGATGAACGGGCCTCCTTGCTGGCCGCAGTCGCCGGGAAGACGTCATCCTGGGGCCTGTGTATGACGCTGTGGTGACAGCCCACCGCAACCAAAGCTTCACCCCGCCCCGGGCCCGCGGGGGCTAGACTTGCGCCAGGATTCGATCGAGGAGCCGCACCATGAGCCGGTTATTGCTCACCACCCTTGCTTTGCTGCTGGCCGCCACCGGGCCGGTGTTCGCCGAGCAGCGCGAACCTGCGCAAGGCTGTATCGATGTGCAAGTCGGCCAGGCACGTGCGCTGGCCTACGGCTGCCTGACCGAACAACTCAAGGGTGGCGCCGCGCAGGCGGCCAAAGGCCTGCGCGAACAGCTCGACCCGGCGCGCCAGTTGCAGCGCAAGGCCCCCAACCAGATGGGGCTGGCCACCCCGGCGGCAACCTCGACGCGCATGGGTAATAGCTTTGGCACATCGGCAGTGCCGCAGCGCCCGTAAGCCGCCCAACGGCATTGAAATAATTTGAACACCTTCCTGCGCCAGGCTTCCAATGATTGATGTATCGCCTCTTTCATCGGGAGCCCGCCATGAAGATGTCCTGCCGTGCGCCCTGTGCCTGCCTGGAGCTGGACTTCGTCCGTGACACCTTGTTCGGCCCAGTAGCGCAGCGCGCCGCCTGTCAGGTGCAGGTGGCAGCCCTCAACCTGCAGGGGCGCCCGGCCCTGCGCCTGCATATCGAACCGCCGCTGCCGGGCAAGGTGGAGCGCGCCCACAGTGTCGCGTTCGTCTGGGAGGGCCGCAGCTACCACGGCGTGGTCCGCGACCATGTGCGCTGCGGCGACGGCGGCCTCAACCTGCTGCTGGAGCTGCAATAGCCGATCAACGGCGTTAAGCCCGGCTGAACCCTGCCGCGAACCCGCGTCTCCATAGCACAAAGGCAGTGCATGCCTTGCGAGGAGAACACCATGAACAGCCCATTGCTCAAGCTCTTCACCCACCCAGCCGACGCCTGGATCGAGATCCGCCGGGCCGAGGAAGACCACCCGCAGCAATACTTGCCACGGCTGCTGGTGCTGGCGCTGATCCCGGCCCTGTGCCTGTTCGTCGGCACCAGCACCTTGGGCTGGAGCCTGGCCACCGAGGCACGGGTACGCCTGGACGTGACCAGCGCGGCGCAGTTGGCCGGGCTGCTGTACGCCACGACCGTGGTCGGGGTGATGTTGATGGGGGTGATGATCCGCTGGATGTCGCGCGGTTTCGATGTGCAACCGAACCTCAATCAATGCATCGGCTTTGCCGCCTATTGCGCCACGCCCTGGTTCTTCGCCGGGGTGGTGGGCCTGGTCCCGGTGCGTTGGGTGGCGGTGGTGGCGTTGCTGGCGGCGTCGGCCTATGCCAGCGTGCTGCTGTATGGCGGCCTGCAAACCTTCCTGCGGCTACGCAAGGAGCAAGCCATGCTGTTCGCCACCTGCATCTGGGGGGTGGGGCTGTTGCTGCTGGTCACCCTGCTGGTGTCGATGATCCTGTTCTGGTTCAACGGCCTGATGCCTGAATATGTGCGCCCGGCCAGCCTCGGCTGACCGGGCTGTCGCCGCTCAGGCAATCGCCTTGAGCGGCTGCGGCTGGCCGTGACGCTGCTCCTTGAGCTGGGTCACCAGGCCAACCAGGTCGCGGCAACTGTTGAGGCTGGTCACCGGCACCCCGGTGACAGTCAGGCAATCGTCCAGGCTCTGGCCCTGGCCCAGGCGGATAGTGAGGTATTCGCCATCCGGGCAGCTCACCTCGCAGCGATCGGGCAGGCAGGCCTGTTCGATCATCTGCCGCATTTCAAGCATCGAAACGCCAATCAACGACATGGTACGTCCCTCTCTGTCTGGCCTGTTGTGGGTGATTACGCCCCGGCGACGGTCCCTTCGCCCAGGCTATGAAGAGCAGCGCAATCCTCTTGCACCTTAGTGGAAGATCCTGGTCGCAGGCAGCTCGTTCGACCGACAGTCCCGCTGATCCGACAGGTGGTCCAAACCCGACCGCTTACCTGCCCTGGCGACCGCTTGCCGGGGGAAAGTCGGCCAACGAGGCCCACAAGTGCTGCGCCGCATAGGCACGCCAAGGGCGCCAGGCCTGGGCGCGTTCGGCCAGTTGTGCCAACGGGCCCTCATGCAGGCGCAGGGCCTTGACCAGCGCCACGTCCCCCAGGGGCAGCGCATCGCTATCGCCCAGCTGGCGCAAAGCCAGGTAATGCGCGCTCCACGGGCCGATACCCTTGAGCAGGCACAAGCGATTGATAGCGCGCTCAAGCGGTTGGCCCGACCGCAGCAAGTCGGGCTGAACGAGCAAGGCCCTGGCCAGGGTCGATAAGGTCATTGCTCGCGCCTGGGGCATGCCCAGTCCGGTCAACTCAGCCACCGCCAGTGCTTCGACGCCGGGAAACACATGGCTCAAGCACGGCTCGGCGGCGCGCAATGGCTGCCCATGTCGAGCCACCAGCCGGCCGGCCAGGGTCATGGCGCCGGCGACACTGATCTGCTGCCCCAGCACAGTGCGCATCGCCTGCTCGCAGGGCTCCCAGCCCTTGGGCACACGCAGGCCCGGGCGGGCGGCCAGCAAGCGTGCCATCAACGGGTCGGCGCAGAGCGCCGCGGCGATCCGCGCGGGCTGGGCATCCAGGTCGAACACGCGGCGCAAGCGAGCAATCAACCCAGGAACTTGCGCCGGAGCCACCCCGCTCAGACGCACCCGAAGGCACACCCCCGGCTTGGCCTCGAGCACGCCATGGCGCCCCGCCCAGACGAAACTGCGCCGATAGACACCCTCCAGGCAGCTCTCGATACCGGGAATACACCTCGCGGCGAAGAACGCCAAGGTCGACGGCCAATGATAGGGTCGCTGGTAGCGCAGCCAGAGCCACTGCGGCCCCTGCGCAGACAGGCTACGCCGGACGGCATGCAAACCGGTGAATCGAGTCATGGGCGCATCATCTCGGCTGATTCTGTTCCCGGCAAGCCTGCGCTACCCACTGGCCAGTTGCTCCCGACAAAAAGCCACGAACAACTGCGCCGGCTTGGTCAATTGCAATCGCTTCAGATGGGCCGCAGCCAACCCCGACAAGGCCACCGGCTCGGCAATATCGAGGGTCACCAGGCGCTGCCCGTCATAGGTGAATTCAGAATGAGGCCGGGTGACCAACAGCGAAAACCCAAAGCCTTGACCAACCATCCCGCGCACCATTTCGATCGACGGTGAGCTGAAGACGATGTTCGGCGTCAACCCAAGGTCATTGAACAGGCTGACGAAGTAGGTACGGCTCGGCGCCACGTCGAGCAGGATCATCGGTTCCGGGCACAGGTCGCGTAGTGACACCTGGGCCTGGCCGGCGAAACGATGCTTCTCGGGCAGCAGCACGTAGGGCTTCTGGGGCGGCATGAGCGGTTCGGTCTCGATGGTGCCGTCCAGGTCATGATCATAGAGAAAGGCCAGGTCGAAGGTGCCGGCCGTCAAACCCTGAATCAGGTCCTGCTGCTCACCGTCGCGCAGGCGGATGTCGACTCCCGGGTAACGTTCACGAAAACCGGCGATCAGCCGCGGCAGGTATAGCGGTGCCACGGTCTCGAAGCAGCCGATATCGATCTGTCCAGCTACGGTGTCGTTGTCGGCCAGGGCGTTCTGCTCGAATTCATGGGCCATCTGCAGCAACGCCCGGGTCTTGGCATAGAAACGCTTGCCACCTGGGGTCAATGAGACGCCCTGGGCATGATGGCGGATGAACAGTTGCACGCCAAAGCTTTCCTCCAGGCTCTTGATCGCGGTGGAAATCGATGGCTGGGCGATATAAAGCTGACGGGAAGCCTCGGCCACGCTGCCAGCCTCGACGGTAGTGACGAAGTACTTGAGTTGACGCAAGGTATAGGAGGCCATGGATACCTCTCTGGCGCGGGGCACGGCATCGGTTTTTCTGTCACTTTACCTCGACGCCTAAACCTGAGGCAGATCACGCGACCAAGGATTTGCCTATGCCTTGAGCACATTTGCGCTGTCCCTCGGTTGCCGCCCACCGAGCAGCTCCGTCAACTGCCAACCCGGCGCTCGACAGGACGGCCTTGCACAAAAGACCCCGTCCGTGGCGATACGGACGGGGGTTAATCCACCTAGGGCGCTAGTCGATCGTTAACGATCAGTCAAAATCCCAGGCAGGCTGGCAATGGCCCACTGGCGTCGGGTAGGTACCTTCCGGGCAATTGTCTGGCCAATCACCCGCCAGGGCGACTTGGGTCAGACCAGCAGTGGCCAGAAATGCGATCAGTGCAAGGCGTTTCATCATGTAATCCTTCTGTAGTATTTGTTGGGGCTGCTGCAGATGAATTTTCTCAATCCTTTCCGCCGTCAGCCCGACAAACTTTACTTACATCACCGACTACATTCCTTCGCCAAAGCCTGGTGCAACGACTGGATATCTTCCTCTGTCGTGCACGAAGCCCGTTCAATTCAATGGCGATGGTGTTTTAGTCCTGCACTGGTCTACCGCAACGCTGTGAAGTTTCCTACAACGCGGGCCAGGGAGCGCATTGAGCGAGGCGTTCCAGACACCGGAAAACGCATTCAGGGCAGCTGACAGGCTCAATGCTTAGGTGCTTCGCGCATGCGCGTGTGGAACACCGAAGGGCTCAGGTTGGGCGTACTCGAACCCAACCTGACGAAGGGAACGCAGGCGAAGAGCCTCGCCTGCGGCACAGCATTGTCACAAGGCTCAGTCGAACTCGAAGAATGGCTGGCAATGCCCAACCGATGTGCGCAAGGTATCGTCCGGACAGTCCATCGCGGTCACACCACCGTAGTGCCCGAGCCCCGCTACCTGCGCGGCATTGCCACTCGCCGACGCAGGCGGGGTAAAGGGTGAAGGGAGAATTGCCTGCGGGGCGCAGTCATCAGGCTGTACCTGAGCTGAGTTTGCGACAATCCATAGGGCGATCAATGCCATGGTATTCATGTTAGCGTCCTTGAGTCAGTGAACTGGCGGCAAGGTACGCCGCCACCCCCGATGACTCTACCTCCTCAGCCAAACCTATGAAGCTGGCCCTGCGCCCTCAAGCGGGCCGCCGTTTACGCACGATCGCGTGGGCAACACCCCGATCGCTTGACCTAAGCGCCTTCGCGCCGACGACGCCCTACCCCGAGCATCCCTCGCTCAACGATAAAATCGATCACGGCTTGCAAGCCTTCACCCTGCTTCAAATTGCTGAAGGTCCACGGCCGTTCAGGGCGCATGCGTCGTGTGTCGCGCGCCATCACCTCCAGCGAGGCCCCTACGTAGGGCGCCAGGTCGGTCTTGTTGATCACCAGGAAATCCGATTTGGTGATGCCCGGCCCACCCTTGCGCGGAATTTTCTCGCCCTCGGCGACATCGATCACATACACCGTCAGGTCGGCCAATTCCGGACTGAAGGTGGCACTGAGGTTGTCGCCGCCACTCTCGACAAAAATCACCTCGAGGTTGCCAAATTTTCGCGCCAGGGCTTCGACCGCGGCCAGGTTCATCGAAGCATCCTCGCGGATCGCGGTGTGCGGACAGCCGCCGGTTTCGACGCCCACTATGCGCTCGGGCTCCAGGGCGCCAGCCTCAGTGAGGATGCGCTGGTCTTCCTTGGTGTAGATGTCATTGGTCACCACGGCGATCTGGTACTCATCGCGCATGGCCTTGCACAGGGCTTCGAGCAGTGCGGTCTTGCCGGAGCCGACCGGGCCGCCGACGCCGACACGCAGGGGTTGCTGGTAGTTTTGCATGGGGCAATCCTCAGGAACGGAACAAACGGGTGTATTGGGTTTCGTGGCGTGACGAGGCAATCGCCAGCAGTGGCAGGCCACCACCGAGCTGGCCGTCCTGCAGCATCAAGGCTTGATCGAGCACGCCGGGCAGTTCCGCGCCCAAATCGCGCAACAGCGTCTGGGCGGCTTGCTGGCCGAACGGCACCAGCTTGACCCCAGCCATCACCGCCCCTTCCAACCAGGCATAGCCATGGCCGAGGGCAAGCTGGCGCAGCGGAATCGCCCAATGCGCGCCCAGCCAGGCCATGCCACCGAGCTGGCTGAGTTCGAGACTGGAGCGCCAGGCCGGCTCCTGAGCCAACTGCCAGCCTTCGAGCAGCCGCGCCAGGGCGCTGCCGCGCTGGCACTCTTCCAGGCGCAGCTCGGCGGTTTCACGGTTGGCCAACAGAAAGCGCGTCCAGTAGGCGAACGCTTGTGCATCATGCGCCTGGCAGGCTTGGTAGAGGCGGGCCAGCACCGGCCAATCGAGACAGCCCAGGGTGTCGCGTAATTGCTCACGCTGCCAGGCGGCAAAGCCCACGGCGTCGCTCACCCAACCGGCCTCGACGGCCCACTCCAGGCCTTGCGAATAGGTAAAACCGCCCACCGGCAGCCCTGGGCTGGCCAGTTGCAGCAGGCGCAGCAGCGCCAGGTCGCTGTGCATCAACCGGCCAGCACCAGCGCGGCACCGGCCAGCAGGCCGCCACCGAAGGCTTTCTGCAACCCCGGGTGACGCCGCAACAGGCAACCGCCAGCGAAACCTGCCGCCAGCAACAGGCCACTGACGGTGACGAAGCCGGCGCTGAACAGCCAGAACGCACTCGGGGTGGCCTCCACGCCATGGGCCCAGCCGTGGAACAGGGCGAACACCGGCATGATCAGCGACAACAGCCACTGGCGGCTGGGCAACAACAGGGCGGCGGCGGCCACCAGCAGCGAACTGACAATCATCTGCTCCATGCCGATCACGTTGCCGAACAGGTGGCCGCACACGGCGCCGCCGAACATCGCCGCCAGGGTCGCCAGCGGCAAGCTCAGGGGGCGCCTGGTCAGGGCGGCGAGCGCGCCGGTGCCCAGCAGCATCAGCAGATGATCAAGGCCAGTGAGCGGGTGCAACAAGCCATCCTGCAACGGGTTGGCATCGTGCCCTGGGTGGGCGAAGGCCGGCAGGGCCACCATCAACAGCAAAAAGGCCAAGGTCTTTTTCATTGCAAGCTCCAAAAGTCAGGCAGGTGCATTCAGGCGCACGAACGGGTGGTCGTGGTTGTGCGCGGTGCTCTGGTAGGCGCCAGCCTCGGGCTCGAACGGCGCCTGTTCGGCGGCGACGCTCAGGCCTAGGCCACGCAGCATGTCGTCGAGTACATGGTCGTGCTGGTAGCGCAGCAAGCCCGGCTCGATCTGCAGCGGCACATGGCGATTGCCCAGGTGATAGGCGGCGCGCGCCAGCAGGTGTGGGTCGGCGCAGCGCACTGTCGACACCGCTTCGGGCGCCGCCAGCACGCGAATCACCTGGAGGCCATCGGCATCGGCGAGCAGTTCGCCGCCGCGCAACAGGTGGCCGCGTTCGAGCATCAGGCCGGCTTCGCGGCCATCGTCGAGGGTCACGCGCAGGCGGCTCTTGATACGGCTGTCGACACTCAGGGTGACGCTGCCGGTCACCCCGGCAGCGGCGCTGAGCCTTTGGGTCAGTACGATCATGTTCACTCCTTCAAAACAAACCAGAACGTGAAACGTTGATTAGCTAGCTCCCTCAGAACAGGAAGTAGCGCTGGGCCAGCGGCAGTTCGTGGGCCGGCTCGCACACCAGCAGTTCGCCATCGGCGCGCACCTGGTAGGTTTGCGCGTCGACTTCGATCCGCGGTTGCAGGCTGTTGTGGACCATGTCGGCCTTGCGTACCCGCCGACAGCCATGGACCACGCCGATCAGGCTGCGCAGGTTCAGCTCTGCGGCCAGGCCACGGTCCATGGCGGCCTGGGGTAAAAACGTCATGCGCGTGGCATGGCGCGCCGCGCCCAGGGCGCCGAACATCGGCCGGTAGTGCACCGGCTGCGGCGTGGGGATCGAGCCGTTGATATCGCCCATCGGCGCGCTGGCGATCATCCCGCCCTTGAGCACCAGCGCCGGCTTGACCGCGAAGAACGCCGGCGCCCACAGCACCAGGTCGGCAAGCTTGCCCACTTGCACCGAACCCACTTCATGGGCGATGCCATGGGTCAGCGCCGGGTTGATCGTGTACTTGGCGATGTAGCGCTTGACCCGGAAGTTGTCGCTAAAGTCGTTGTCCGGCGCCAGCGGGCCGCGGCGCAGCTTCATCTGGTGCGCCACCTGCCAGGTACGCAGCACCACCTCGCCAACCCGGCCCATCGCCTGCGAGTCGGAGGAGGTCATGGCGAAGGCGCCGATATCGTGGAGGATGTCCTCGGCGGCGATGGTCTCGCGACGGATGCGCGACTCGGCAAAGGCCACGTCCTCGGCGATGCTCGGGTCCAGGTGATGGCAGACCATGAGCATGTCCAGGTGCTCGTCGACGGTATTGACCGTGTACGGCAGGGTCGGATTGGTCGATGACGGCAACACGTTGGCCTGCCCCGCCGCACGGATGATGTCCGGGGCGTGACCACCACCGGCACCTTCGGTGTGGAAGGTATGGATGGTACGTTCGCCGATGGCGGCCAGGGTGTCCTCGATGCTGCCCGATTCGTTGAGGGTGTCGGTATGGATCGCCACCTGGATGTCCATTTCCTCGGCCACGCCCAGGCAGCAGTCGATGGCCGCTGGAGTCGAGCCCCAATCCTCGTGCAGCTTCAGGCCCACGGCTCCGGCGTCGATCTGCTCGCGCAGGGCCTCGGGCCGCGAGGCATTGCCCTTGCCCAGCAGGCCGATGTTGATCGGCAGGCTGTCGGCGGCCTGGAGCATGCGCGCCAGGTACCAGGGGCCAGGGGTGCAGGTGGTGGCGTTGGTGCCAGTGGCAGGCCCGGTGCCACCGCCGATGAAGGTGGTGATGCCGCTGGTCAGCGCTTCCTCGACCTGCTGCGGGCAGATGAAATGGATATGCGAGTCGATGCCGCCGGCGGTGACGATCTTGCCTTCGGCGGCGATGATCTCGGTGCCCGGCCCCACTGCAATCGTCACGCATGGCTGTACATCAGGGTTACCGGCCTTGCCGATGGCGGCGATGCGCCCGTGCTTGATACCGATATCGGCCTTGACGATGCCCCAGTGGTCGATGATCAGGGCGTTGGTCAGCACCAGGTCCATGGCCTCGGCGGCCAGCATCTGGCCCTGGCCCATGCCGTCGCGAATCACCTTGCCGCCGCCGAACTTGACCTCCTCGCCATAAACCGTGAAGTCCTGCTCCACCGCCACCCACAGCGCGGTATCGGCCAGGCGCACGCGATCGCCGACGGTGGGGCCGAACATATCGGCGTAGGCCTGCCGGGAAATACGGCTCATGCCCTGCCCTCCAGCGCGCCCATCACCTTGCCCTGAAAACCATGCACCACACGTTTGCCAGCATAGGCCACCAACCTGACGGTACGGGCCTGGCCCGGCTCGAAACGCACCGCGGTGCCGGCCGGGATGTCCAGGCGAAAGCCGCGGGTCGGCGCACGCTCGAACACCAGGGTGTGGTTGACCTCGAAGAAGTGGTAGTGCGAACCGACCTGCACCGGGCGGTCGCCGTGGTTGGCCACGCTGACGCTGAGCGTCTGGCGGCCGACGTTGAGTTCGATGTCGCCGGCGGCGACCTGGATTTCTCCGGGAATCATGGGCAGCACCTCAGACGATGGGGTCATGCACGGTCACCAGCTTGGTGCCGTCAGGGAACGTCGCTTCGACCTGAACGTCGTGGAGCATCTCGGGCACACCGTCCATCACTTGCTCACGCACCAGTACTTCGCGGCCCAGGCTCATCAGCTCGGCCACCGTGCGGCCATCGCGAGCGCCTTCGAGCACCGCGGCGCTGATCAACGCCACCGCTTCCGGGTAATTGAGCCGCAGGCCACGGGCCAACCGACGCTCGGCCAGCAGCGCGGCGGTGAACAACAGCAGTTTGTCTTTCTCTCTTGGGGTCAGTTCCATGGCGGCTCTCTCAGGTGGCCCAGATGCGCGGCGGGCACGGCGCCAGGCCGAGCACGGCCGGGCGCAGCAGGTGCCAGAGGCGCTGCAGGTTGTGTTGCAGGCGTTGGTTGTCGTGGTCGAGCAGGCGGATCACCAGCAGCGGGCCGAGCAAGGTGGCCCCGGCCGGCGTCGGCAAGCCATCGAGCAACTGGCGGACCCGTTCCAGCACGTCTGGGTCGGCGGGCGTGGCGCAGAAGGTGGCGAGCAAGGGGTGGCCAGCGAGCTTGCCCAGGTGGCCACCCTCGATGCGCAGCCGCTCGTGCAGGCCAGGTTCGTCGGGCAGCTCGATGCACAAGCGGCTGTCCAGCGCGCCCTGGGCGAAATCCTCGTTGATCACCGGACGGCCCAGGCACAGGGTTTCCCAGGCCAGCAGGCGGGCACCGGGCTCGAGGGTGAAACGGCTGTCGAGGCTGGCGCGGGCGCCATTGAAGAAAATGCTGTCCTGGGGCAGCCACTCCAAGGTGCTGCCGGCCTGCAGGTGAAAACGTTGGGCCAGGCGCGCGGTCGGGCCGACGCTACGGTAGAACTTGCTGGCTCCCGGCATGGTCAACAACGCGTGGCTGCCCGTTTCGAGGTGGATATCCAGGTCCAGCCGGTCACCAGCAACGATGCCGCCTGGTGGGTGCAGCACATACACATGGCACGGCGCGCCTTCGGGATGGAACGGGCGCTGCACCAAAAGAGGTCCGACATGGCGCTTCGCACCAAGGCGGGTCACCCCCTCGCGCAGGTTGAAGCGCAACTGCAGGTGGGCACTCCAGCCTGGGTCTGCCTGCGGTGCTTCGATCCGTTGCCCCAGTGTCATCCTGCTACCCCTGAAATCCGTGGCCTGGCGGCCGGCCGGAGGGTCATGCGCCGGTCGCGCGCTGGCGCGCCGGGTTGACCACTCGATCAAATTCGCTGGCTGGATATAGCAGGGAGCGGGCCAACTGCGCAGGTGAACGCAGATGAAACTTGCGAACCGCCGGTCAGTGCGCCTTGCCCTGCCGTAGAGCCCGCGCGACACTGCCGCTCCGTTCCAGTGCCCGACAGGTCAGCCCATGCCCGCTACCGCCCTGCCCCAACCCGCCGGCCTGGGTATCGCGCTGCGCCGCTGGCGCTTGCTGCACCGGGTCAAGCAAGCGCACGCGGCCCAGCTGTTCGGCGTGGCGCAATCGACCATTTCCCGCTGGGAGAGCGGCCAGCAGCTGATGAGCCCGCAGGAGCAGGCACGGCTCGAGCAACTGCTCGGCGCCCGTCTGAGTGCCGCCGCCGACCGGGCGTTGGCCCGGTTGGTGGAGGGCAACCAGCGACCGGTGCACCTGGTCTGCGATCTCAGCCACCGCCTGCTGGCCTGCTCGCCCTCCCGCGCCGCCGAGTTCGCCCTGCCGCTGTCAGACTTGCTGGGGCACTCGCTCTGGCGCTTCAGCAGCGAGGCGATCATGCAGCGCGAGGCCAGCCTGCAGGCCCTCGGCTGGCGCGAACAGCTGGCGCCACCAGCGCTGGAGTTCGACACTGGCCACAACCGCTCGCGGGTGGTGCCGATCACGGCCGGGCGCTGCCGCTGGACCCGCCTGCTGCTGGCCGACGGCAGCGCCGCGCGCCTGGTCGAAACCCTGGCTTGAGCCTGCGCGCATAAATTATCCGTGGTCCACGGGCAGCCCCACGTCTAGGCTAACGGGTTGTATCCACCCGGGGAGCTGAAATGGATCATCAATTGCTGGCCAACCGCCTGGCCTTTCTACGCGAGGCCGAACGTCTCAAGGACGTGCTACGCAGTGCCCACACCGCCACCGGCCGCACCGAGAGCACCGCCGAGCACAGCTGGCGGCTGTGCCTGATGGCCCTGGTGTTCGCCGACCAGATGCCTGGCCTCGACCTGTTGAAGGTCGTGCAACTGTGTGTCATCCACGACCTGGGCGAGGCGTTGCACGGCGATATCCCCGCCGTCGACCAACACCCCGGCCAGGACAAGGACCAGCAGGAATTCGCCGACCTGCGACAACTGTGCGCGGTGCTCGACGAGCCGCTGCGCACCGACATCCTCGACCTGTGGCAGGAGTACAGTGCGGCACGCAGCGCCGAGGCCCGCGCAGTGAAGGCCCTGGACAAGCTGGAAACCCTGTTGCAGCACACCCAGGGGGCCAATCCGCCGGACTTCGACTACGCCTTCAACCTCGACTATGGCCGCCGCTATACTGACGCCTCGCCGCTGTTCCAAGCCCTTCGCGAGCAGATCGACAAAGACACGCGCAAGCGCATGACGGCGCCCCTGCCCCCCACTAATCAGTGAGCCTGTATATGCAATTCGCCCCCGCCATTCCGATTCTGCGCATCTTCTCGGTGGATAAGGCCCGGGAGTTCTACCTCGACTTCCTCGGCTTCACCCTCGACTGGGAGCATCGCTTCGCCGCCGACCTGCCGCTGTACATGCAGATTCACCGCGACGGGCTGGTCCTGCACCTGTCCGAACACCATGGCGATGCCACCCCAGGCTCGGCGGTGTTCGCCCGGGTCGCCGACCTCAAGGCCCTTGAGCGCGAACTGCTGGCCAAGCAGTATGGCTACGCCCGCCCCACGGCCGAGGAGGTGGACTGGGGCCTGGAGATGCAGGTGGCCGACCCGTTCGGCAACCGTCTGCGCTTCTGCCAGCAGATCGACGACTGATGGCTGGTAATCGCCGAACGCTGGCGCGCCTGGAGCGCGAGATGGTCGCCTGCCTGACCGAAGCCTGCGCCACTGCCCAGGCCGAGATCGTCGGCTTTGCCTGGCTCACCCATCAGGTCGACCTCGATGACTTCCCTGCCAGCCTGCGCATCACCTGGGTGTTCACCGACGACACCGACAAGGCCCGCGCACTGGCCGGCACGGACAAGGCGCGGATGATCGCGCTGACTGCCCAGGCACTGAGCGATGCAGGCGTCGCGCTGGACCATGTGGCCTGGCACGTGGGCTTCGACAGCGAAGAAGCCTGCTGGCGCGATCATGGCGGCGACTGGAACCGGCGCTTGCGCTGAGGCGGATCCTCGAACGGCTCAAAATTACAGAAAAGCCCCACAACCAATTCGGAAGAACGGAGCTTCGTTCAACTGCAAAAACCTTTCACTGTCAGGCCCTGGGAAACACGCCCCAGCAACGAAAGGGAAGTCACAGTGCAATTCGAGAAAACCTATCAAGTCATCGCCAACCGCGGCATCGTGCTTGATGTTCATGAACTGACTATTCATCCAGCAGACCGCGCAAAGCTTGCAATGCTTGATTTCACGAGCGCTCGGCAGGCCAGCTATCGAGTGACAGAAACCTTGATACAGGTCTACGACCGTACGCAGGCGAAAGGCCCCTGCCAAGTTCGGGTATCGATCTCCATGGCGCTCACCAGAGAACAAGCCGATGCACTGAATGACCAACGCGGGCACGTCAGTGCGCTAATCAGCACAGCTATTGGCGTACCTGTGGGCCTGGTCGCGCCAATAACCGGCGCCGCGCTGGGGGTGGCCATCGGCCCACTGGCAAGCAGCAGGTTGCCGACTTACCACATGGGCGACAGGATGGTCCACGTAGAGGCGAGTGTCAGCGGAGGAATCGGACCGCAACGGTCAAGCCAATCGCTTATTATCCAGGCGCACCCATGAATGCCTTCATCGCCGCGGCGCTGCTCATACTTGCAGCAGCCGTGCTCTACCACAACCTTCGCGCTGCAAAGGTACGCAAATGGGCTGGGCTGTCTCTGCTTGGCGCAGGTGTGCTGATTTGGCGGTTCCTTCCTCAGGGCCTGTACCTGGGCGTGGATTGGGTCATGTGGGTGACATTTCTGCTCTGCACAGGCTCAGGGTTGTTCGTTCATCGTAATCGTCATCGCGACAGCGACTGACCCGAACGTACGCGCCCGGCGGATTGTGTGACTGGCCGTTCCCGATCCGCGCCGGATGTATTATGGTGGCGGGGTGCGCATATAAAAGCAGCCCGCCGTGTTCGGGCAAGAGCAATGAGGGTGTCATGAGTAACGAAAGCATTAACTGGGACAAGCTGGGTTTCGACTACATCAAGACCGACAAACGTTACCTGTCCGTATGGCGTGACGGCGAGTGGGACAAGGGCACCCTGACCGAAGACAACGTGCTACACATCAGTGAAGGCTCCACTGCCCTGCACTATGGCCAGCAGTGCTTCGAGGGCCTGAAGGCCTACCGTTGCAAGGACGGCTCGATCAACCTGTTCCGTCCTGACCAGAATGCCGCGCGCATGCAACGCAGCTGCGCTCGCCTGCTGATGCCGCAGGTGCCCACCGATGTATTCATCGAAGCCTGCAAGCAAGTGGTCAAGGCCAACGAGAAGTTCGTGCCGCCCCACGGCAAAGGCGCCCTGTACCTGCGCCCATTCGTGATCGGCACCGGTGACAACATCGGCGTGCGCACCGCGCCCGAGTTCATCTTCTCGATCTTCGCCATCCCGGTGGGTTCGTACTTCAAAGGCGGCATGAAGCCGCACAACTTCCAGATTTCCAGCTTCGACCGCGCCGCGCCACAAGGCACCGGCGCGGCCAAGGTCGGTGGCAACTATGCCGCCAGCCTGCAGCCAGGCGCCGAGGCGAAAAAAGCCAACTTCGCCGACGCCATCTACCTGGACCCGCTGACCCACAGCAAGATCGAGGAAGTCGGTTCGGCCAACTTCTTCGGCATCACGGCCAACAACGAGTTCGTCACCCCGAAATCGGCCTCGGTGCTGCCGGGCATCACCCGTCTGTCGCTGATGGAACTGGCGCAATCGCGCCTGGGCCTGACCGTGATCGAAGGCGATGTCGAGATCAACCAGCTCGACCGCTTCATCGAGGCCGGCGCCTGTGGCACCGCCGCGGTAATTACCCCAATCGGCGGTATCGAGTACAACGGCAAGCTGCACGTGTTCCACGACCTGGAGAAGGTCGGCCCGGTCACCCAGAAGCTCTACGCCGAGCTGACCGGCATCCAGAGCGGTGACGTAGAAGCGCCAGCGGGCTGGATCGTCAAGGTCGCCTGAGGCATGCGCCTGCAGTGAACAAAGGGGGCATGCCAGCGATGGCATGCCCCCTTTGCTTATGGCACCTACCGTTCCATGCTCCCAGATGAATTTTTCTTAAATCGCCGCTTGTCTATTCTTTGGCACAATCAGGTCTCCACTCGCCGCCCAGGAACCAGCATGCCTCGCGTACTGACCATCGAAGACGACGCCGTCACCGCCCAGGAAATCGTCGCCGAACTGTCCAGCCACGGGCTGGAAGTCGACTGGGCCGACAACGGCCGCGAGGGCCTGGCCAAGGCCATCGCCGGCGGCTACGACCTGATCACCCTCGACCGCATGCTGCCCGAGGTCGACGGCCTGACCATCGTCACCACCCTGCGCAGCCTGAAGATCGCCACGCCGATCCTGATGATCAGCGCGTTGTCGGACGTCGACGAGCGCGTGCGCGGCCTGCGCGCCGGTGGTGACGACTACCTGACCAAACCGTTCGCCTCCGACGAGATGGCCGCCCGGGTCGAGGTGCTGCTGCGCCGCAACAGCGTGCCGATGACCCAGACCCGCCTACAGGTCGCCGACCTCGAGCTGGACCTGATCAGCCACGAAGCCCGCCGCGGCGAACAGGCGCTGAACCTGCTGCCCACCGAGTACAAGCTGCTCGAATACCTGATGCGCCACTCCGGCCAGGTGATCACCCGGATGATGATCTTCGAAGAGGTCTGGGGCTACCACTTCGACCCTGGCACCAACCTGATCGACGTGCACATCGGCCGCCTGCGCAAGAAGATCGACTCGCCCGGCCAGAACCCGCTGATTCGTACCGTGCGGGGCTCCGGCTATGCCATTGCCGAACCCGTCTAAAGGCTGGAGTTCTTCCACCAGCCGCCTGCTGGCGCTGTACAGTTTCCTGTTCGTGGCCTGGAGCAGCATCCTCATGGGGGTGCTGTACTTCGAGGTCACCAGCTACCTGAACAAGCTCACCCGCCACTCCATGCTGCAACGCCAGCACCTGTTCGCCCACATGAGCGGCAAGCAGCTGGACGATGCACTGATCGCCAGCCAAGCCTTCGAAGAACGCAGCTTCGATGCCTACGGCCTGTTCGATCGCCAGCTCAACCCCATTGGCGGACGCATCCGCAACATCCCCGCGGAGTTAGGGCTCGATGGCAAGGTCCATGAACTCAAGCGTTGCCTGGACGCCGACGACCCGCACCTGCCCCGCGACAGCTGCGACGCGGTGGCGATCAAGGTGCAGGACGGCCGCTGGCTGGTGCTGGTGCGCGACAACGGCTCGTTGTTCGTGGTGACCCGGATCATCCTGCATGCCCTGCTCTGGGGGATCTCGCTGACCCTGATTCCCGGCTTTGCCGGCTGGTACCTGTTGCGCCGCCGGCCACTCAAGCGCATCCGCGCCATCCAGGACCAAGCCGACCTGATCGTTGCCGGCGACCTCACCCACCGCCTGCCGCTGTCGGCCCGACGTGACGAGCTGGACATGCTGGCGGCCATCGTCAACGCCATGCTCGACCGCATCGAGCGGCTGATGCACGAGGTCAAAGGGGTATGCGACAACATCGCCCACGACCTGCGCACGCCGCTGACGCGCCTGCGTGCCCAGCTCTACCGCATCCGCCAGCAAAGCGGCAGCGACTCCGCCGAAGGCGCGGCGCTGGACCAGGCAATCGGCGAGACCGACACGCTGATGGCGCGCTTTCGCGGCCTGCTGCGCATCAGCGAGCTGGAAGACCGCCAGCGCCGCGCCGGCTTTGTCCGGCTCGACCCGCAGGCGTTGCTGGTGGAGCTTCATGACTTCTACCTGCCGCTGGCCGAGGATGGCGGCATTCGCCTACACCTGGAGCAGCCTGCGCAGCTTGCGGCGCTGCATGGCGACCGGGAGTTGCTGTTCGAGGCACTGGCCAACCTGGTGGGCAACGCGATCAAGTTCACCCCCGAGGGCGGACAGGTGCGTATCGTCGCCAGCGAGGACGAAGCCGGCGTGCATATTGCAGTCGAGGACAGTGGGCCGGGGATTCCGGCGGATGAGCGCGAGGCAGTGTTGAAGCGCTTCTACCGCAGCGAGGAAGGCCATCGTCATGCGGGGTTCGGGCTGGGGCTGTCGATCGTCGCGGCGATCGTCGACCTGCATGGGTTCGGGCTGGAGGTGGCCAGCAGTGCGCTGGGTGGGGCAAAGCTGGCGTTGCATTGCCCATTGGCGGGGCCGGCAAAGTAGCAGCCTGAAAAGCATCGCGGGGCTTGCCCCGCGATTGGGCCGCACAGCGGCCCCGGTTGCAGTATCAGTCAGCCAGGCGCCAGGTAGTGGTGCCCTTGCTGTCTTCCAGCACCACGCCCATGGCGGCCAGCTGGTCGCGGATGCGGTCGGATTCGGCCCAGTTCTTGTCGCTGCGCGCCTGCAGACGCGCCTGGATCAACGCCTCCACTTCAGCGGCATCGACCTTGCCCTCGGCGCCGGCGCGCAGGAAGTCATCGGCTTCCAGTTGCAGCACGCCCAGCACATCCCCCAACTCGCGCAGACGACCTGCCAGGCCGGCAGCGGCCTCGGGGTCGCTGTCACGCAGGCGGTTGATCTCGCGCACCAGGTCGAACAGCACGGCGCAGGCTTCAGGCGTGCCGAAGTCGTCGTTCATCGCCACGGTGAAGCGCTCGACGAACGCCTCGCCACCCTGGGCAGCCACCCGCGGCAGGCCACGCAGCGCATGATAGAAGCGCTCGAGCGCGCCCTTGGCGTCGCGCAGGCTGTCTTCGGAGTAGTTGATCGCGCTGCGGTAGTGGCTGGCCACCAGCAGGTAACGCACCACTTCCGGGTGGTACTTGTCGAGCACATCGCGGATGGTGAAGAAGTTGTTCAACGACTTGGACATCTTCTCGCCATTGATGCGAATCATGCCGCAATGCATCCAGGCGTTGGCATATTGCTTGCCGGTAGCGGCCTCGCTCTGGGCGATCTCGTTCTCGTGGTGCGGGAACTCCAGGTCGCTGCCGCCACCGTGGATGTCGAAGCTCTCGCCCAGGCAGCAGGTGGACATCACCGAGCACTCGATGTGCCAGCCCGGACGGCCCGGCCCCCATGGCGAATCCCAGTACGGCTCACCCGGCTTGACGCCCTTCCACAGGACAAAATCGAGTGGGTCCTGCTTGGCTTCGTCGACCTCGATGCGCGCGCCGATGCGCAGGTCTTCGATCTTCTTGCGCGACAGTTTGCCGTAGCCGGCGAACTTGCCGACGCGGTAGTACACGTCGCCATTGCCCGGGGCGTAGGCGTAACCCTTGTCGATCAGGGTCTGGATCATCGCGTGCATGCCGGGGATATGGTCGGTGGCACGGGGTTCCAGGTCGGGCTTGAGGATGCTCAGGCGGCGCTCGTCCTCGTGCATCGCGTCGATCATGCGCGCGGTCAGCGCGTCGAACGACTCGCCGTTCTCGTTGGCGCGGTTGATGATCTTGTCGTCGATGTCGGTGATGTTGCGCACATAGGTGAGTTCATAGCCACTCTTGCGCAGCCAGCGGGTGACCAGGTCGAAGGCCACCATGCTGCGGCCGTGGCCAAGGTGGCAGTAGTCATACACGGTCATGCCGCACACGTACATGCGCACCTTGTTGCCATCGAGCGGCTTGAAGGCTTCCTTGGTCTTGCTCAAGGTGTTGTAGATCGAAAGCACGGCGTTTCCTCAGCTGCCCCAGGAGTCACGCAGGGTGACGGTGCGGTTGAACACCGGGCGACCCGGCTGGCTGTCTTTCAGGTCGGCGCAGAAGTAGCCTTCGCGCTCGAACTGGAAACGGTCCTCGGCCTGGGCCTGACCCAGCGAAGGCTCGGCGCGGCAGCCGCTGAGCACCTGCAGCGAGTCCGGGTTGATGTTGTCGAGGAAGCTGCCGCCATCCTCGGTCTTCTCCGGGTTGGCAGAGCGGAACAGGCGGTCGTACAGGCGCACTTCGCACTCGACGCTACCAGCGGCCGGCACCCAGTGGATCACGCCCTTGACCTTGCGGCCCTCGGGGTTCCTGCCCAGGGTGTCCGGGTCGTACGAGCAGCGCAGCTCGACGATGTTGCCATCGGCATCCTTGATCGCCTCATCGGCGCGGATCACGTAGCTGCCGCGCAGGCGCACTTCACCGGCCGGCTCCAGGCGTTTATAGCCTTTTGGCGGCTCTTCCATGAAGTCGTCGCGGTCGATGTACAGCTCACGGGCGAATGGCAGCACGCGCACACCCATGTCCTCTTTCGGGTGGCGCGGCAGTTCGAGCTGCTCGACCTGGCCCTCAGGGTAGTTGGTGATGACCACCTTCAGCGGACGCAGCACACACATGGCGCGCGGCGCGGTACGGTCGAGGTCGTCGCGAATGCTGAACTCGAGCATCGACATGTCGACCACGCCGTCGGAACGGTTGGTGCCGATCATCTCGCAGAAGTTGCGGATCGAGGCCGGGGTGTAGCCACGGCGACGGTAGCCCGACAGGGTCGACATGCGCGGGTCGTCCCAGGCCTCGACGTGGCCTTCGTCCACCAGTTGCTTGAGCTTGCGCTTGGAGGTGATGGTGTAGTTCAGGTTCAGGCGGCTGAACTCGTACTGGCGCGGATGCGCCGGCACCGGCAGTTTGTCGAGGAACCACTCGTACAGCGGACGGTGGCTTTCGAACTCGAGCGTGCAGATCGAGTGGGTGATGCCCTCGATGGCGTCCGACTGACCGTGGGTGAAGTCATAGTTGGGGTAGATGCACCACTTGTCACCGGTCTGGTGGTGGTGGGCATGGCGGATGCGGTACAGGATCGGGTCGCGCAGGTTCATGTTCGGCGAGGCCATGTCGATCTTGGCCCGCAACACCCGCTCGCCATCCTTGAACTCACCGGCCTTCATGCGCGCGAACAGGTCGAGGTTTTCCTCGACGCCGCGCTCGCGGAACGGGCTGTTCTTGCCCGGCTCGGTCAGGCTGCCGCGGTATTCCTTGGCTTGCTCGGGGGTCAGGTCACAGACATAGGCATTGCCCGACTTGATCAGGTCCACCGCCCAGTCGTGCAACTGCTCGAAGTAGTCCGAGGCGTAGCGCACCGGGCCTGCCCACTCGAAGCCCAGCCACTTGACGTCACGCTGGATGGAGTCGATGTACTCCTGGTCTTCCTTGGCCGGGTTGGTGTCGTCGAAACGCAGGTGGCAGGCACCGCCGAATTCCTTGGCCAGGCCGAAGTTGACGCAGATCGACTTGGCGTGACCAATGTGCAGGTAACCGTTGGGCTCCGGCGGGAAACGGGTGACGATGCTCTGGTGCTTGCCCGCGTCCAGGTCGGCCTGGACGATCGGCCGCAGGAAGTTCACAGGGACGGCGGGGGCGCCTTTGGCAGCGGCGGTTGGCGCGTTGTCGGCAGTGGGCTTGCTCATAGTGTCCTTGAATGCAGGTAGCCGGCCGGGTAGGCCGATTGAATCAAAGCGCCTATCATAGCCGAAGCAGTCAAGCTGCTGACAGCCGGAGCACTGACAAAGTGGCGCGTTTTGTCGCCGCAACGGTCTACAATCCGGCAGAATCACCACCCAGTGGCGTGTGTCGCGGTCGCCTGATGCTGCGTCAGGTTAACCGAGCGCAGCGCGCACCCTAATTTCCCGTATGCCTTGAAAGAGCGAATTTCAGCATGTCCAAAGTCAAACTGAGCACCAACCACGGCGATATCGTCCTGCAACTGGATGCCGAAAAAGCCCCGCTGACCACCGAGAACTTCGTGCAGTACGTCAAGGAAGGCCACTACGACGGCACCGTGTTCCATCGCGTGATCAAGGGCTTCATGATCCAGGGCGGCGGTTTCGAGGCTAGCATGAGCCAGAAGAAGACCCGCGCCAGCATCCAGAACGAAGCCGACAACGGCCTGAAGAACACCAAGTACAGCATCGCCATGGCCCGTACCATGGAGCCGCACTCGGCCTCGGCGCAGTTCTTCATCAACGCCTCCGACAACGACTTCCTCAACCACAGCGGCAAGAACGTGCAGGGTTGGGGCTACGCGGTGTTCGGTGAAGTGATCGAAGGCAAGGAAGTGGTCGACGCCATCGAGAAAGTCGCCACCGGTTCCAAGGCCGGTCACCAGGACGTACCGAAAGACGACGTGGTCATCGAGAAAGCCGAGATCATTGAGTGATCCTGCTGATCTCCGATCTGCACCTGCAAGAAGAACGCCCGGATATTACCCGGGCGTTTGTTGATCTGCTCGAAGGCCGCGCGCGGCATGCCAAGGCGTTGTACATCCTTGGCGACTTCTTCGAGGCCTGGATCGGCGACGATGCCATGACCCCGTTCCAGCAGTCGATCTGCCAGGCCCTGCGCCGGCTGGCCGACAGCGGGACGGCGATCTACCTGATGCATGGCAACCGCGACTTTCTCATCGGCCAGGCGTTCTGCGAAGCGGCCGGCTGCACCCTGCTGGACGACCCTTGCGTGGTCGAGCTGGGCGGCGAGCCGGTGCTGCTGATGCATGGCGACACCCTGTGCACCCGCGATGTCGGCTACATGAAGCTGCGTCGCTACCTGCGCAACCCGCTTAGCCTTTGGATCTTGCGGCACCTGCCGCTGTCCACGCGGCACAAGCTGGCGCGCAAGCTGCGCAGCGAGAGCCAATCTCAGACGCGGATGAAGAACACCGAAATCGTCGATGTCACCCCGGAGGAAGTGCCGAAGGTGATGGCGGCGCACGGTGTGCGCACCCTGGTGCACGGCCATACCCACCGCCCGGCGCTGCACAAGCTGGTGGTCGATGGCCAGCCGGCGCGGCGTATCGTGCTGGGTGACTGGGATCGCCGCGGCTGGGCGTTGCAGGTGGACGAACAGGGCTTCCAGCTGGCCCCGTTCGAATTCGCCTGAGCACCAGGCCCTTGTAGGAGCGGCCTTGTGTCGCGAATGGGCCGCAAAGCGGCCCCGGCGATTACTGCATAAACGCTGAAGCCCGGGGCCGCTGCGCGCCCCTTTCGCGACACCAGGCCGCACCTACAAAAAGCCGCCCCTTACTGGGTGGTGACCACCTGCCCCTTGTCCCGCTCGCTGATCACATACTGGCGATACTGCGGGTCGGCCTTGATCTGCGCCTCGGTGAATGGAATCGGCGCCAGTTGCTTGGCCGAGAAGGCCCGCGTCTGGTCGGCGGCATGCGCCGAAGCCTGCTCGCTCGACAGCGAGAACGCCAGCAAACCCTGGGCCTGCGGCCCATGCTCGGTGAAGCTGACCACCTGCAGATAGCTCGAACCACTGACCACCAGGCGCTTGCCCGGCCCCACCGGCACGCTGACCATCGCGTTGTACACGCCCAGCGCCTGCGGACCACCCGGCACCGGCGTACCATCGGCGGCCTGCTGGATCTGCCCCCAGCGCTGGTCGGCGGCGATACCGGCCTTGGCGAGCTGCGCCTGGGAAGCCAGGGCGGCCTCGCGCAGCAGCTTGCCGACCGCCGCCTGCTCTACCGCCAGGCCACGCGGGGTATGCAGCGGATCGGCCGGATCGAACGGCACCCGCCAGGTGTCGGGATGCTCCGACAACGCAGTGAGGATGTTCATGAAGTGGAGCAGGCCAACGCCGCTGTCCAGGTCGGCCTTGCCATCCCAGGCCTGCAGGCTGTCGCACACTGCCTTGAGGTCGGCCTCGACACCCTGGCACCACTGCAGCAGGTCAGGTTTCAGCAGGCTGGCCTGGTAGACCTCGTCATCGAACACCATGCGCCGCAACTCTTCGACACCCAGCTTGCCCTTGCCTTGCAGACGCTGCAGGGCGAAACGGCTGCGCATGCCCAGGGGCTGGTCGGCGCGACTGACAAGCGGCGAGAAACCGGTGAGCGGCTGCGCCGGGTTGGCCATCCACGCCGAGTCGTTGGCATGCTGCACGAAGTCGCGACGCGCCAGGCTCGGCTGCAGGTGCGCGGGGAATATCCCCGGCTGGGCCGCCTGCGCATCGACCTTCCACTGGCAGGCGCTGCGAGAGCCGTCGAGCACCACCAGCGGGCTCGCAGCCTTGGGATTGCCGCATTGCTCGAGCAGCGCCTGGTCGACATAGGGCACCACCGACTGGTTCAGGTACAGCGCCTGGCCAGCCTCGTCCACCGCGAGGGTGTTGACCCACGGGATGCCTTGCAGTCGTGCCACCGAGTCCTTCAATGCCGCCAGGCTGTCGGCACGGTTGATCCGGTACCACTGCTGCAATACCCGGGTGTTGTCCAGGTTGGCATCGCGCAGGCTGTAGGCCGCGTGGGTGTCCCAGTCCAGACGGCCCGGCCACTGCACCACGGGGCCGAACTTCGACACATAGACCGGACGCTCCACCTGGCTCAGGCTGCCGTCCTTAGCCTTGACCGTGACACTCAGCATCTGGCGCTCCAGCGGCAACGACTGGCCGTCCAGCAGGTAGCGGGTGGCGTCCTTCGGGTCCAGTTGCAGGCGATACAGGGTGAAGTGCTTCGAGGTGTCGACGGTGTGAGTCCAGGCCAGGTGACGGTTGAAGCCGATATTCACCACCGGCAGGCCCGGTAGGGCCGCGCCCATCACGTCCAGCTGGCCGGGGATGGTCAGTTGCATCTGGTAGAAACGCAGGCCGCCGACCCAGGGGAAATGTGGATTGGCCAGCAGCAGGCCGCGGCCATTGGCCGAACGTTCCGCGCCCACGGCAACCGCATTGCTGCCGCGTTCCGCGGCAAAGCTTGCCTGGCGGGCCAGAGCCACGCTGTAGTCGACCGGCGGCCGCTGCGCGGCCAGCTTCGGCGGGGTCGCGGCCACCAGCGCTTCAGCGAACTGCCCTACCCCGCCCTCGGCCAACAGCCGCCGGGTCAACTTGACCAGGTCGCGACTGGTGATCGGACGCAGCCAGTCCCCCGCCCCGCACTCAGCCGGCAGCCCCTGGCTGCGACGCTCGGCCAGGGCACGGTTGTAGCCGCTGGCGTAACCCTCCAGCAGCTCACGCACCGCCACCGGTTGCGCCTTTAGAAAACCATCAACGGCCGCGGGTGCGTTGAGCCAGGTGAAGAACACATCGCTGGCCAGGTTTTCGCGCTGCTCGACGGTCTTGCCTTCGCCACCGAAGTAGCGCGAGCGCTCGCCATTGACCGTCAGCACCTCGCCCGCCAGCAGGCACAGGTTGTCCTGGGCATAGGCATAACCGATGCCATAGCCCAGGCCGCGTTCATCCTTGGCCAGGATGTGCGGCACGCCGAAGCTGGTCCGGCGAATTTGCGCGGAGGCATCACCCACCGCTTCGCGGGCTTGGGCGACCAGGCAGGCCCCCGTCAGCGCGACGGCAAGGCCAAGGTGGAACAGGGGACGGGCAGTCACGGGCATTCCTCATGCAACTCGGGTTATCCCGAACAGACGAGCAGCCACATGAAAATTTTACGGTTAACGGCGTGCCGTAACGTTTTCTACAGAGGTTGTCGGATTTTTTTACCGAGGAGTTGCAGTTTTGTCGATCTCGTTCGTCTTTATAAGTGAGGCACCCATGATTTCGGGACAGTTCACGAAAAGGAGCATTCACATGTACAACCCACAACGCGCGCTGCCGGTCGCCCCCAGCCCGGGCCAGCCACCGGCCGCACCGGAAGAGCGCCTGGGCAACGAGCAGATTCGCGAACTGCTGCGCAGCTATGGCCTACGCACCAGCCTGATTCGCCTCAAGGTCATCGACGCCTTGCACGCCGCCGACCGCAATGGCCGCAGCATTGGTGTGCGTGGGGTCCACGCGCAACTCGAGCAACTGGACATTCCGCTGTCGTTCCTGAGCGTGCGCGAAGTGCTCAAGCGCTTATGCAGCGAAGGCGTGATCAGCATTGGCCACGACAAATGCTACAGCCTCAACCCGCAGGCCCGCGCCGTGCTCGAACAGCACAGCGCACGCTGAGCGCATGGCCGGCAAACAAAAGCCGGCCCGCCCCGTCAAGGTTTTACCTTGCGCCGCAGGATCCCGTTGATCACCACCACGACCACCGCGATGGCGATGGCGATGTACTGGAAGGTCTGCTCGCTGATGGTGCCCTGCTTTTGCAGATAACTTAGGCCGAGCATGATGCCCAGCACCACCAGGATGATCAGGATCGAATATTTCAGGCGCTGCACGTGTGTCATCGGAGGTTCCTTGCGACATCAGGGACATGGGGCTCCCGGGGAGCCGACGCCATGATACCTCGCTGCTTTTTCCTATGTTGAGTTTCCTGCCTTTCCCTCGAGATCTCACACCCAGCAGCCTTGGGAGGCTTTCCCCTGCAACCGCGCCGGGTAATGCACCCAAAATGCCATCATGGAAGCCATTCTCCCCGAGGTTTGGGGCGTACAGCGTATGGGTGAAGGCATTTCCTACGCAAAGCTGTATTGCTGCCTTCAATTGATGAGCCGTAAAGGCTACAGGTCCTGGTCCGCTTCGCGCCTAGCGACACTTTCCTGAGCTGATCAAGAATCCATTCACGGCGCATGCCTCGAGCGGCAAGTGCCCTGAAAAATCCATACAGCAAAAGGAAGCTTCACGTGGAAATGCCAGATCTGAACAACATAGAAACCAACCAACTCCCACAATCGTTGCAAGCACTGATCGAATGCATCGGTTTGCAAAACGCCTATCGTCTGACCAGCGCCTTCGGCGGGCGCCCTAAGTACATCCCCAAGCATCGCGATCGCACCAAGCTGGCGGACGTCCTGCCACCCCAGGCGCTCGACGCGCTGATCGAGCGCTTTGCCGGCCTGGCCCTGGAAATTCCCAAGGCCGACCACTTCCAGCGGCAATTGCGCAACCAGCAGATCCAGAAAGAAAGCGCCGATGGCCTGTCCCGCAGCCTGCTGGCCGACAAATACGGGCTGAGTCTGCGCCAGATCGGCAACATCCGTCGCCAGGACTGTCACACCCGTTGAACATTCCCGCACACCACGTACCCGGCGTCCGACACCACGCCAGGTCAGAACCGTCAGTGTTTAATGGGGTCAACAGCAGCCGCAGCCGACCAGGGATGGCCGGCGCGGGTCAGGGACAGCGCTTAGAAATCGCGCTTGTAGAAGATATCCAGCGAACTGGCCAAGCCGCTGGCGGCCTCGAGATAGACCTTTTTACTCAGTTTGTAGCGCAGCGCGATGGTATTGGCCGGCTCGAACACGCCAACCCCATAGCGCAGGCTCAGGCGCTCGGTCAGGTTACCGCTGGCCACCACGCTGGTACTGTTACCCGAGCCTTGGGTATCGAGCTGAAAGTCCTCGATACCCAGGTTCGACGCCAGGCCGCCGGTCAGGCCAGCACTGCCCATCAAGCCCAGGCCCAGGGCGGCCTCGGCAAGCATGTTACTGTCCTCGCCAGAGCTGCCCAATGGCCTGCCCAGAACCAGGTAGGACAAGGCTTGCTCCTGGCTCATCGCCGGCTCCGAGAACACCTTGGTAGTGGGCTGCTCGGCGCTGCCGCTGAGGCGGATACCGGCAATCACATCATCGACTTGGCGAATGGCCTCGATATCCAGGTATGGCTGGTCGATGGGCCCGGCGAACAACAGGCGTGCACGGCGAATGGTCAGGCGCTGCCCGTAGGCGCGGTAACGACCGTCGGCCAGGCTGAGCTCGCCACGGGTGTCGAGGTTGTCGCCGATGTGCACGTGGCCGAGCAAGTTGGCGCTCAGGCCAAAGCCACTGAACGACAATTTTTCACTGCCGACATCGACGTCGATATCCATGGCCACGGCCATTGGCGGCTTACCGGCTTCATTCTGGTGGCCGACGATCACCGTGTCGTCGGAAACCTTCACAGTTGAAGGTGGCAGCTCCCGCACGGTGATCTTGCCCTTGGGCACGTGAACCTTACCGGTGACCGCCAGCCGATCGTCGACCAGGCGGATCACCAGGTCGGGAGCCACTTCCAGGGCGGCGTAGGGTTCCACGTTGACGGGCAGCTGCTGGCCCTGCAGACGCAGGTCCATGGCCAATGCCTGGCCCCAGGTCATCTGCCCGGCCAACTGCCCTCGCCCACCCTCACCACTACGCCAATCGCCCTTGAGCTGCACCTGTTCGCCAGCGATGAGCGCTTGCAACGACAACGCCTCGAGGCTGATCGGCAGCTCGGCGCCACTGACCTCTCCACCGCTCAAGGCCAGGCTGCCATTGACTTGCGGCGCTAGCAGGCTGCCGGACAGACGGCCACTGCCATTGAGCTGACCGGCCAGGCGCTCGACCATCGGCAGGAAGGGCCTGGCAATCGACAGGTCGAGCCCGGCCAGGCGAAAGTCGCCAGACAGCGGCTTGTTGCGACCCAGCGGGTCGAGCCGTGTGTTCAGGCTTAGCTCACCAAGCCGCTCGCCCTGGAAATCCAGACGCGTGTCGACCCGCCGGGGCGCCAGGTTGCTGTCCAGGCGCAGCATCTGATACGGGAAATCGACCCAACGCCCTTTGTCACGCACCCGCAAGGTCCCCTTGCTGGCATCGATGCGCACTGTGCCCTTGGGGCCGCTGGCCGGGATATCGAGGTTGATATCGGCGTTGAGCAGGCCCTGCCAGGCGAAGTCCTTGGGCAGCCATTGCGCCAGGCTGTCCAGCGGAAACTGCTTGAGGTGATAACGCAGGCGCGGCTCAGGGGCCAGGCGCTGGTCCTCGCCACACAAGCTGGCCTGGCCGGAACGCCAGCAGTGGGCAGCAAAATCCAGCTGCCCGCTGGCCAGGCGCTGCAGCTTCGTCGGCGCCTGCAGTTGCCAGTCCTGGCCCCCGGCCTGGATACGTCCACTGGCCAGGCGGCCACGCCAGTCACCTTTGCTCAATGCGCCATCCAGGGCCAGGTCGAGCTTGAGCTGGGGCCCCACGAGGGCGAGCGTGGCGGCCTGCTCGCGGATATCGCCCTTGCCTTGCACCTGGAGATCGCCCAAGGCAGTCTCACCCAGGCGTATACCGCCAACCTTGAGCGCTAGCTGCGCGCGCTGGGCGCTGTCCAGGCGTGCATCCAGATCAAGGCTCTGCAGACGGTTGTCGGCCTGCCCGAGTTGCTGGCCTTGCAAAGTGAACGTACCCTGCGGGGCTGCCAAGGTGCCTGCTAAATCCAGGCGGCCCTTGGCCTGCCCTTGCAACTGTGGCCACAGCTGGCCGAGCCGCGGCAGCTCCAGGTCGACGCGCCCGGCCAGGCGCTGCTGCAGGCTGCCACTGCCATGGATGCGGTTTTCCCCCAGTTGTACTGCCAGGCTGCCCAAGGTCCAGTGATCGCCCGCGCCCTCGGCGTCGACCTTGAGCAAGGCTGGCTGGCCGCGCAAGCGGCCCTTGAGGTCGAGTCGCGCCTCGAGCCTGAGTTGTTCGTTCTTCCATTCCCCCTGACTGCGCAAGGGGCCGGCCAGGCTGCCCGGCAGCTCGGACAACCAGTAGGCCGGGTCCAGGGCCGACAGTTGCAGATCGACATCCCACGCCAGGCTATCGGCAAAACGCAGGGCAATGCTGCCTGCCGCCTTGCCCTGCCCCGCGCTCAACGCCAGTTGCGGCAAGCGCACCTGAGCGAGGTCGCCTTCGAACGGGCTGGCCAGGCTGAAGGCACCTGCCGGCCCATCGAGGTCGCCCTTGAAGGCGCCCTGGTAGTTGCCGTCGCGGTATTGCACCTGAGCGTCAAGGCGCTTGAGGCTGACCTGGGGCGCGGGCTCCAGCGGATACAGACGCAGCCATGGGAAGTCCAGCCAATCCAGTCTCGCCTCGGCACTCAGGCCCTGCTGCCAGTCGGCACTGGCCTGCAACTTCAGGTGCTGGCTGTCGCTGGCCTTGAGGTCCAGGGCATCGAGTCGAGCCCCCTTGGCATCGACCTTGCCCGCGAGCATCAGCCCCACGGGGCCCTGCTCCGCCGGCAAGGTGGCGCTGCCGGACAGCAGGTAGCCCTTGAGCAAATTCCCCTGGGCATCGAGCTTCAATTGCTCCAGTTGCAAGGTGTCGGGCAGGCTGCCAGCAGGCTTGAACCCATCGCTACGAATGCTCAAGCGCGCCGGCAGGTGCTCGGCTAGCGCTTGTAGCTCACCGGTCAGGCGTGCATCCAGGTAACCCGTGCTATCGGCCTGCAAGGTAAGCGTCTTGTGCAACTCGCCCCTGGCGTTCAACGCTAGTTGCCAGGGCTTGCCATCAACCGCCGGCAGTTGCAGCGTGCCTTGCAGTTGCAGTGGCCAGTCGCCCTGCGGTTGCACATCGCCAGCAATGTCCAAGCGCAGGTCGTCGCGACGTAAACGCAGGCTGTCGACCCGCAAACCGCTGGCGGTCCAGTGCGCCGCCAGTTGCAGGTCGCCGAGCAAATCGCTGCCGTCCAGACGCAATTGGCCCACCTTGACCTCACCCAACTCGATCGCCAACGGCAGGCGCAGGGTTGGCAACTGTAATGGGCCGCTATCGGCCTGTTGCTCGCCCGGGGCAAATGCCATGTCGATACGCTCGGCTTGCAGGCGCTCGATACACAGGGTGGCACGCAGCAGGCAAGCCGGTGACCAGTTCATTTGCGCGGCTTGCAGCTCGACTCGGTTGTCACCCTCGACCCAGCGCAGTTGGCTGGCCTGCCATTGGCCGCCCAGGCGACCACTGAAAGCACTGACCTCGAGCCCCGGCACTCGCTCCAGCAGCCAGCGGCTGCCGGCGTCGGTACCGAGCACCAGGCCCAGGGCAAGTCCGATCAGCAGCAACAGGCCCAGCAGCACCAGCAGGCAGGTTTTGAATACACGCATCACAGCTCAGGCCCCATGGAAAAGTGCAGGCGCAGACCGCCATCGTCATCCAGCGCGCGCGCCAGGTCCAGGCGCAACGGCCCAACCGGCGACACCCAGCGCACGCCGAAACCGACGCCTGTCTTGAGGCTAGGCAGCTCCAGCGAGTTGAAGGAGTTGCCCTGGTCGATGAAGGTTGCCAGGCGCCATTTTTCCGCAATCGAATACTGGTACTCGGCGCTGCCCGCGACCAGGTAGCGACCACCAATGCGGTCGCCCTTGTTGTTCTTCGGCGACAGCGACTGGTAGTCATAGCCCCGTACGCTCTGGTCACCACCGGCGAAGAACCGCAGCGAGGGTGGAATATTCTGCTGATAGCCATTGGTCGCGCTGCCGCCGAACTGCACCCGGCCGAGGAAGCGGTGGTTCTGGCCAAGGGTGGTCAGCCCCTTGAGCAGCACGTTGCCATGCACCAGGTTGGTGTCCGAGCCCAACCCTTCCTTGGCCGCCTGCAGGTCGAACTGCAGGCGATAACCATTGTGCGGGTCGATGCGGTTGTCGCTGCGCAGGTAGGAAAAGCTGACACCCGGCATGAGCAGGTTGCTCAGGCCCGAGTCGTCGCCCAGGCGGTATTCTTCACGCTGGTACTTCAGCGAAACCACCCGCTGCCAGCCGCTGGGCAGCTTGCTGTGCCATTCCGGCCCGACCGTCAGCAGCTTGCTGAGAGTGTCGGTGCCAGAGATATCCTCGTTCTGGTAGCCACCGGCGAAGCGCAGCTTGTCGGTGAGTGGCGGGTCCAGCGGAATGTCGTACCACAGGCCGACGTTCTGCCGCGGCGCCGAGAGCTCGGTCTCCCAGCCATAACTATGGCCTTGCGGGTTGACCCAATGCCGGGTCCAGTTGGCCTTGCCGCGCGGACCAACGTCGGTCGAGAAGCCCAGACCCAGGCCCATGGTCCGCGGCTTGCGGGTATCGAGGCGCACCTCCACGGGGATCTCCTCGCCCACCGCGGCGGTGGGCGCGGCGTCCACCCGCACGCCCTCGAAGTAGCCGCTCGATTGCAGATCGTTGTTGAGTTCGGCGATCAGCTCGGAATCGTAGGGGGTGCCGGGCTTGAACGAGACCATGCGTTGCAACAGGTCGTTGTCCAGTGGCGTATCGCCGCCGAAGTTCACCGCGCCCAGGCGATAGCGTGGGCCGCTCTGGTAGATGAGTTCGATGTCGGCCACCCCGGCCTGGGGATCGACCGCCAGGCGCTGGCGCTCGAAACGGCCATTGAAGAATCCATAGCGCGAGGCCTGGTTCTGGATCAGGCGCTTGGCATCCTCGTAGGTGCCATGGTTGAGTTGCTCGCCCGGTCGCAGGGCCTTGCTGTCGGGGATGCGAAAGGCCTTGAGTTCGCTGGCCGGCCCCTCGATGCGCACAGTGACGTTGCGCAGGTGCACAGGTTCCCCCGGCTCGACCCGCAGAATCAATTGCGCGGGTTTGTCCTTGTCGCCAGGCGCCTTGACCTCGCTGTCGACATGCGCCTGGTAGTAGCCCAGGGCCTGGGCCGCCTTGCGCGCCTGCTCCTCGGCGCCCCGACTGAAACGCAGCAGCGCTTCTTCGTCGCGGTCACCCAGGCTGCCGATATAACCTTCGATATTGGACTTGAGCATCTTGTTGGCGGGTTTGACCCGCACCAGCAATTCGCTCTGCGCCCATGCCATGGAGCTGGCGGCCAACAAAAGCAGGCCCCAGCCAAGTCTTCCTGAATACGTCATGGGGCGCATGCTACCAGAGCGCAACGGTCAAAGGGCCCGCCGGTAAATACCTGTCACAGGTTTGCAGACTTGGATGATACGGGATTAGGGTGAAAGAACACGCGCTCACGGATTGGTCCTACTGCAATTTCACCGATTTCCTGGTAGCCCTGTCGCTGGTAGAACGCCAGGTAGTGGGCATTGCCTGTATCGAGCACCACGCCGTCGCTGCTCAGGTCCTCGGCGCACCAGTCATGCACTGCCTGCAGCAGCTGCTCGCCGTGCTGCTGCCCCTGAAATTGCGGATGCACCCCGGACAACGGCAGCACATGCACCTGCTCGCTGGGCAGACAGCCGGCCAACGCCGCCTGGTAGTCCAGATAGCGGCGGGTACAGCGCAGGCCGGTGCCGAGGATCATGCGCAGGCGCCAGGCCCAACTGTCCGCCACGCCCAGGCGCCGCTGCGGTGGCACGATCAACGCCACGCCGATCAGACGATCGTCGTGCAACAGGCCAATGGCAGGCAGTTGCAGGTAGAAATGCTGGCGCACCCATTCACGTACCATCACCCGCAGGCGCCGCTCGTAGCCCGGGCGCTGGGCTTCAAACAACCAGGCGAAGGTCGGCTCGTGACGATAGGCATGGTAGAGCAGCGAACGCACCTCGCGGGCGTAGCCCTCATCGAGCACACAGGTGCGCGCCGTGGTGGCGATGGTCTCAGGCATTGCGGGCGGTCCTCCTGGAATGGGCATACAGTGCCTTGGAGCCGTTTCACGGCGTGTGGTTCAGCTCTTCTCCCAGCACGTTAGCAGCGCCGCCGACACCGCGCCACGCTGGCCGTGAGCGCCGTTGTCGGCTAGCATCCGTGGCTTTTACCAGGATCGTCTTGCCATGAAGATCGTCTCGTTCAACATCAATGGCCTGCGCGCCCGCCCCCACCAGTTGGCGGCACTGATCGACAAGCACCAGCCGGACGTGATCGGCCTGCAGGAAACCAAGGTCAGCGACGATCAGTTCCCGCTGGCCGAGGTCAAGGCACTTGGCTATCACGTGCATTTCCATGGCCAGAAAGGCCACTACGGTGTGGCCTTGCTCTCGAAGCAGGCGCCGTTATCGCTGTCCAAGGGTTTCACCACTGACGAGGAAGACGCCCAGCGCCGCTTCATCTGGGGCACCTTCTCCGACACCGACGGCACGCCAATCACCATCATGAACGGTTACTTCCCCCAGGGCGAAAGCCGCGACCACCCCACCAAGTTCCCGGCCAAGCAGCGTTTCTACAGCGACCTGCAGGCACTGCTCGAAGGGCAGTTCAAGAACGATCAGCCTTTAGTGGTGATGGGCGATGTGAACATCTCGCCCCAGGACTGCGACATCGGCATCGGCCCGGACAATGCCAAGCGCTGGCTCAAGACCGGCAAGTGCAGCTTCCTGCCCGAGGAGCGTGAATGGATGGAGCGGCTCAAGGGCTGGGGGCTGGTCGATAGCTTCCGCCACCTGCACCCGGAGGTCGCCGACCGTTTCAGCTGGTTCGACTACCGCAGCCGCGGGTTCGAGGACGAGCCCAAGCGCGGGCTGCGCATCGATCTGATCATGGCATCGCAGGGGCTGCTGCCGCGGCTGAAGGCGGCCGGGGTCGACTATGATCTGCGTGGCATGGAGAAACCCTCGGATCATGCACCGATCTGGCTTGAGCTGGCCTGAATCCTGACATTCCACCCGTCCCCATCTGAATCACCAGGCCCCAATGAGCGGGGCCTGCGCCTGTCATCGAGATCGCTGTGAGCAAGAAAGGAATCAAAGGAAGGTCGTTGCGTGACTTCGAGCCGCTCAACACTGCGGAAGAACTGGTGTTACGCGGTTGCAACACTGGTGAGCCGATCAGTATCGGCCGGGACAGGCCTCATGTGCCCTACCCTGTACGCACTGTCCGAGGGTCGTTTCTCAGGTTTCTGATCCTCGGCGGTGATGACACCACGGCCATCCATGAGCGCGGCATTCTATTGCGCGGGGCTTATATTTCAGGGCGTCTCGATCTGCGCAAGACGACCACCACAGCGCCCTTCGAGTTGCAAGACTGCACCTTCGAAGAACAACTTATGCTCAGCGAAGCCCAGGTCGCAGGCGCGTTCCGCCTGCGTGGTTGCCGGTTACCCGCGATCGTTGCCAATCGCTGCACCTTGCAGAGCGATCTTCACCTCGTCGACACTTCGCTAGCCAAAGGTCTGAAAGCCTGGAATGCCAACATCCAAGGCAACCTCCTGCTTCAGAAGGTGCGAAGCGGCGAGGCTCTGGCACTTCCCGGTACACAGATCAACGGCGTACTTTATTGCCTGGAGTGTTCACTGCACGCCAGGGCTGAACCTGCGCTGATTCTCAACAACATCACCACCGGTTCCAACGTCGTCATTGACAATTCAACGCTCGACAGCATCCGTTGCCAGCATGCCAGGATCGGTGGCGCTTTACGCTTTTCCAACTCCACATTCATGAGCCATGAGGGGTTGGCGCTTGACTTGTTTGGGAGCCGGGTAACGCACAGCCTGCAAATGCATGAAGCGCAGGTGCAAGGCCAACTCAAGCTCGATAGAGCACAGATCGGTGCCACCCTCGACCTCCACGGCACATTCGATGGGGGAAGCCGAGCGGCAATTAACGCCAATGGCTGCACTCTCCAAGGTGGGCTGTACCTGCGCAAAGGTTTCAACGCCAAAGGCCTGGTCAGATTCAGCAAAGCGCAAATCAAAGACAACGTCATGTTAGAAGGTCGCTTCGAAGCGAGCGGACAAGCCATCACGTTCGATGGGGCAACGATTGACGGCAGCCTCAATCTGGCTCAAATCGAGGTGTTTGGCGAGGTGCGGCTGATAACAACCCGAATCAGTGGACAATTGGTCTGCTCAGCGGCTCGGCTGCATGGAGACAATGGCACTGCCCTGAGCGCCGATGCCGCGACCATCGGCAGAGATGCGCATTTCATTGCCGATTTCTACGCCAAAGGCACCGTAAGACTGCTGTGCACGACGTTCGAAGGCGACTTGATCTTCAACCATGCACGGTTCGAGGGCGATGCTGGCAGTCGATCGCTCAATGCCAACCAATCGAAAATCCTAGGCAAGGTCGTACTTAATATTCAGGCCAATGGCAGTGTTGCATTCAACGATGCCTGCATCGAAGGAGAGTTGCGCTGCGATCGCAGTACATTCGCCACCGACGCGACTGAAACCCTCAGCCTGAAAAAGGCCCGGATCCAGGGCACGCTCTCGCTTCTCAAGTTCGCCAGGCCATTGAGCAGGGCCTCGTTCGAACATGCCCAGGTAGGGCGCCTGGATGACGATGAAGGCACCTGGGGAGAACGGATTGTCCTCAATGGTTTCAAGTACGACGCACTGGCCGCCAATCCGCCGTTGAGCCTGGCCAGGCGACTCAAGTGGTTGCAATCGCAGGTCGCGCTACTGGCTGCGCCCCCTCCAGCCAAACCATCAAGCTGGTCCCAACGGTTCAAGTGCTGGCTGCACAAGCGCTGGCCGGGGGTATGCCGCTTCAATGCGCGGCGGGCCGAGGATTTTCGTCCTCAACCCTGGTGGCAACTCAAGCAAGTGCTTGAGGACTCTGCGCATTTTGCCGAGGCACGGCGGGTTGGCATCGAGTTGGAAAAGGAAAGACGCAAACTCGGCCTTATCGACCAACCGCTCGATCCCGAGCACCAACATCGAGGCCTGGTCAGCCGCCTGGTGAGCCGTTGCCTGCATTGGGCGTACGGGCAATTCACCGACTACGGTTACCGGCCTATCAAGCTGCTGCACTACTTCGTGGGCACTTGGCTGGCGTGTGCAGCGATCTACTGGGCCGCCGCGCTGGTGGGGATCTTCGCCCCAACCGACCCACGCATCTATCAGAACCCTGCCTATCAGGCCTGCCGTCCCAACAGTAGCGAGGCCTGGCCGCCGATCAAACCAAGGCTCAAGGAAAACTGGTACCTGTGCGCCGAGCTACCCGCCGAGTACACAGGGTTCAGCCCCCTGGCCTATTCGCTGGATGTGCTGATGCCTTTTGTCGACCTCAAGCAGGAAACCGACTGGGCGCCGCTGGTTCCCACGCCCAAGGCCGATCCCAGCCAGGAGTTCCAGGCGCTCACGGCGCAACATGCCGTGCGTCTGGTGATCTGGCTGCAGACCTTGATCGGCTGGGGCATCGGCCTGTTGGCCGCGGCGATCATTTCGGGCCTGGCGCGCAAGACCGAATGAACGCTGCCCGACCTACAGGCTGACGCCCAACGCCTTGCGCAGCGGTTCGACGCGCGCATCATCGGCGGCGCTGACCAAGGCAAAGTTGTAGTCGCCATGCGACCAGTACCGCGCCGCCAGCTGGCCCTCGGTACGCTGGCCGGTGGGCATGCGTTCGAAATGCTCGCCGGGCGAGCGCAGGAACAGGCTGATGCGTTGACCCTGGCCGTCCTCGAACACCAGCAAGGCCGCAGGCCCCGCTTCGTTGCTCAGCAAGCGCGCGCCCACCGGCTGGAAACCGAAGCCGGCCAGGTCCGGCAACTGGCCGACCCGGTTGAAGTGGCGGCCCAGCCACGCTTGCAAACGCGCCGGATCACTGGCCTGGATATCCAGTGCGCTGGCCTGGGCGAACATCCGGTGGGCTTGCACGGCATCGGCCATCGGCAACATGCCGGCGAACAGCGTCGCCTCCCGCGCCTGCCAGCCCCCTAGCCCGCCCAGGCCCACGGCCAGCAGCAGCACGGCCGCCGCGGCCAGGCGCCGTTGCCGGCGTTGGCGCAAGCGCTTGCGCAATGGCGCCAATTCCAGAGCCGGGTCGAGCGGCCGCTCGCCAAACCCCGCCAGGGCCGCGCGCAAGCGCCTGGCATCCACTTGCCAGGCCTCGATCCGCGCCGCCTCCTGCGGGTTGGCCGCCAGCCAGGCCTCGACCTCGGCCCGGCGCGTAGGGGCCAGGCGCTCGTCGATATAGGCGTGCAGTTCGTGTTCGGTGGGGATCAGGCGTGTCATTTGAGTCTCCGCAAGACCGAGGGCGCAGGGTCGTCCTCGGTCAGTTGACGCAGGGCGGCGCGGGCCCGCGACAGCCGCGACATCACGGTGCCGATGGGGATACCAAGGGTTTCGGCGGTTTGCTTGTAGCTCAGGCCCTCGACGCTGACCAGCAACAGCAAGGCCCGCTGCTCGGTGGGCAGGCGCGCGAACGCTTGCAGGTCGGCCTGGGCCAGGACGATGCGCTCGGTTTCGTCGTTTGCCGTGTCCTCGGCAAGGCCCTGGCCAAACCAGGACAACCAGCGCGCATGCAGGCGCTCGCGGCGCTTGGTGTCCAGAAACAAGCGGTACAGGATGGTGAACAGCCAAGGCCGCAGGCCTTCGCGTTCGCGCTGCTGGCCACGGCGGCTCAGGGCTCGTTCGACCGTGGCCTGGACCAGGTCGTCGGCGCTGCCGGGCTCACGGGTCAGCCACAGAGCGAAGCGCCGTAGGCGTTGCAGCAGTTCGCGCCATTGTTGCTCATCCAGGTCGTGCATGGTCGGGTTCCGGGCCCCTGTGGGCGGTCAGTGTAAGAGGCTGACGCACTCGCATGAAATTTATTCCCTGTCATCGAGCAATCCCAAGCGTAAGAGCCAGCCTTGCTGGCGAACCAGGCGCCGCGGTGGATGACACCGGCCTTGCCGCTGTTCGTCGACAAGCCGACGCCCAGCACAACCGAGGAATAAATCATTGCCTCGCGCGTCGTACTGGCTCATTCCAACAACAGGGACCGCCCCATGAATACCCCCTTGCCCGGCCCCGCCAGAGCCTTGCGCCTGGCCGCCATCGGCGCCACCCTCGCGGCGCTGGGCGCAGGCTTCGCCTATGCCGCCGGCTGGATCGGCAGCGCCAAACTGACACCGCAACGCATCATCGACACCTTCGAGGCCCAGGCCGGCCATCACCCAGGCTTTCGCAAGAACCACGCCAAGGGGCTGTGCGTCAGCGGCTACTTCCAGAGCAGCGGCCAGGCCGCGGCGCTTTCCAGCGCGCGGGTCTTCAGCCAACAGCGGGTGCCGGTGATCGGCCGCTTCGCCATCGGCGGCGCCAACCAGTTCGCACCCGATACCGCGATACCGGTGCGCAGCCTGGCGCTGCAGCTGACCAGCGACGATGGCCAGATCTGGCGCACCGGTATGAACAACCCACCGGTACTGGCGGTCAGCACACCCGAAGGGTTCTACGCCCAGGTTCTGGCCGGCGCCCCCGACTCGGCCACCGGCAAGCCCGACCCGGCAAAACTGCAAGCCTTCTTCGCCAGCCATCCCGAGAGCGCGGCATTTCGCCAGTGGGCGGCCAGCTACACGCCCAGCGACAGCTTCGCCAACACCGCCTACCACAGCATCAACGCCTTTCGCCTGATTGCCGCCGATGGCAAGGCACAACCGGTGCGTTGGGCCCTGGAGCCTCAGGCCCCCTTCGCCGCCCTGCCCGCCCAAATCGACGACAAGCAATTCCTCCAGCACGACCTGCAGCAACGGCTAGCCCAAGGTCCCTTGCGCTGGACCCTGCGCCTGACCCTGGCAGAGCCCGGTGACCCGGTGGACGACCCGGCACGTCCCTGGCCTGCCGAACGTCGCAGCCTGGATGCCGGCACCCTGGTCCTGGAACAGGTCGATGGCCCCGAACAAGGCGCTTGCCGCGACCTTAACTTCGATCCACTGATCCTGCCCCAGGGTATCGAGCCCTCTGCCGACCCGATCCTCGCGGCCCGCTCAGCCGCCTATTCAGTGTCATTCAACCGCCGCAGCCACGAATCGCTGAGCGAAGGAGCCCAGCCATGAGCGTCACCACCTTCCACTCCCTGGCGCGCCTGCTGCACTGGCTGATGGCGCTGCTGATCCTGGCCATGTTGTTCATCGGCGTCTACATGGTTGCCGACCTCTCGCCCCGCCACCCGCTGCTGGTCGAACTGCACAAGGCCACTGGCCTGGCCCTGCTGGTGCTGGTGATCCTGCGCATCGCCCTGCGCCTGACCCTGGCGCACCCACCGCTGCCACGCCAACTGCCGACCGCGCAGCGCCTGGCCGCCGGGGCATCGCACCTGTTGCTCTACGCCCTGATGCTGGGTATGCCGCTGTTGGGCTGGGCCATGCTCTCGGCCGGCGGCTATCCACGCCCGCTGCAATTGCCTGCCATCGCGCCACACGATCTACAGTTGTATGCCGTGCTGCGCCAGGCCCACGGTTGGGCCGGCTACCTGCTGTTCGCCACCGTGCTGCTGCATTTGGGCGCGGCATTGCTGCACGCCCTGGTGCACCGCGACGGCGTCTTGCGTAGCATGTGGCCAGGCCCGTTGCGTGGTGGTGAATGAGCACTACCGGGGTCGACAAGCGTAAATAATTATTACTAACATCGGCGCTCATTTTGTCGAACTGCTCCGGACTGCCCCATGAACGTCGCAAAGGACCCTGCCGCATTCACCCCAGCCAGCACCCTGGACTTGCGTCCGCTGATGCTGGTCAACATGGCCTGTACCATGTCGATGATGGCCTTCGTCGCCCTGATCGGCCCCATCGCCCGCCTGCTGGGCATGGCCACCTGGCAGGCCGGCGCGGCGGTGACCGTGGCCGGCGTGGTCTGGGTGATCCTGGCGCGGCCTTGGGGCCGCCTGGCCGACCGTTATGGCCGGCGCCGCGTGCTGCTGCTCGGCAGCGGTGGTTTCACCCTGGCCTACTGGGTGCTGTGCCTGTTCATCGACGGCGCATTGCGTTGGCTGCCGGGAGCGACCCTGGCGTTCCTTGGCCTGATGCTGGCCCGCGGTATGATCGGCGCTTTCTATGCCGCCCTGCCGGTCGGCGGCAATGCGTTGATCGCCGACCATGTGGAACCGCAACGCCGGGCCCGGGCAATGGCATCGTTGGGCGTGGCCAACGCCGTCGGCCTGGTGGTAGGCCCGGCGCTGGCCGCGCTGCTGTCGCGCTACAGCCTGAGCCTGCCGTTCTATGCCATGTCGCTGCTGCCGGCCACGGCGTTTCTGGTGCTGCTGTTCAAGCTCAAGCCACAACCACTGGCGCAGACCCATGCGCCTAATCCTGTGCGGTTGTCCGATCCACGCTTGCGTCGCCCATTGCTGGTGGCGTTCAGTGCCATGCTCAGCATCACCGTGTCACAAATCGCCGTGGGTTTCTTCGCCCTCGACCGCTTGCAATTGGAGGCAGGAGCCGCCGCCCAGGCTGCCGGTATCGCCCTGACCTGCGTGGGCGTGGCGCTGATGCTGGCCCAGGTGTTCCTGCGCAAGCTGGAGTGGCCACCGGCAAAAATGATCCGCATCGGCGCCAGCGTTTCCGGGCTGGGTTTCGCTGCCGCGGCACTGGCCACCCACGCTTCCTGGCTGTGGGGCGCATTCTTCGTCGCCGCCTTCGGCATGGGCTTCGTCTTCCCGGCATTCTCTGCCCTGGCCGCCAATGCCATGCAGGCTAGCGAACAAGGCGCCACCGCAGGTTCGATCGGCGCGGCGCAGGGCATGGGCGCGGTGGTCGGGCCACTGGCCGGCACCCTGGTCTATGCCCTCGATCCGCGCTTGCCGTTTCTGGCGGTGGGCCTGCTGTTGCTGGTGGTCGGGCTATGGCCGACAGTCGCCGACCAACGCCACTGATGCACACAGCACGCAAGCGTGCAGAGTGTGTTTTAATGCGTCGCCCATTATTTTTGACACCTCTGCAAACAAGGCGGCTATGGACACGGGGACACGACTCAAACTGGTGCGTGAACGCAACAACCTCTCCCAGCGGGAACTGGCCCGCCGCAGCGGCCTGACCAACTCGACGATCTCACAGATCGAGCAGAACCGGGTCAGCCCTTCGGTCAGTTCCCTGAAGAAATTGCTCGAAGGGATCCCCATGTCCCTGGCGGAATTTTTCAGCTTCGACGAGCCGGTGCGCGAAGAGCGCTATGTGTTCCGTGGCGGCGAACAGCCGGACCTGGGCCGTAACGGCCTGCGCATGCTGCTGGTCGGCGCCAGTGTCGAAGGCCGGCAGATGCGTATGTTGCGTGAACTGTATGCCCCCGGCGCCGATTCCGGCGAGCCGATCGTGCATGCCGAAGGCGAGGAATGCGGCCTGGTCACCCGGGGTACCCTGGAGCTGTGGGTCGACGGCCAGGTCAGCGTGCTCAACGCCGGCGATGGTTACTACATCCCCACCACCCTGCCTCACAGCTTCAAGAACATCGGCCCCGACGAGGCCGAGATCATCAGCGCCAATACCCCGGCGAACTTCTAACCTGCCCATGCCCAGCGTCGCCAGCCGCGAGGCGTACCAGTGCCTGCGTGACGCCGCCCTCGGCGTCCGGCCACTGGTAACCGTCGCCCACCTGAACGGCGGGCAAATCGACGTGCTGATCGAAGGCTGGCGACTGACCCTGGTGCGTGACAGCGAAGGCCTGGCCCTTTGCAGCCACTGCCAGAGCCCGGATGGACGCCAAGGCACGCTGGACGATTGGCAGCGTTATGGCACCAATCCGGTCGATCACCTGAGCATTTGGGAGCGAGGTCAGGTAGAACGCCTGCTGGCCTGACCCGCTCCTACAGGGGTTGTCATGACCCAGACATCATGCCTGCCGAGCCAACGCCTGTTCGACGAAATCCAGCCGGTCCTGGCCGAAGAACATCTGCCCGTCGACGAAGAACGTCGGCGCCCCGAACAAGCCGCGCTCGACCGCCTCCTCGGTGGCTTTGCGCAAGGCGTCCTTGACCTCGGGCCGGGCGGCCAGCTCGTGGAATTCCTCGGCCTCGAAGCCACCGTCAGCCAGGGTTTGCTCCAAAACCACAGGATCTGCCAGATTGCGTCCATGCTCGAACAGCCCTGTGAACAGCACCTTCAGCAGCGCCTCGAAACGCTCTTTGGCAAACAACTGGACGCCGGTCAGCCCACGCATCAGGGTCAGGGTGTTGACCGGAAAGCCTGGTGGCAGGGTCAGCGGCACGCCGTAGCGAGAGGCGTAGCGCGCGAGGTCGATGAACACGTAACGCCCCTTGGCCGGCACCGTGATCGGCGAAACATTGCCAGTAGCCTGGAACACACCACCCAGCAGAATCGGCTTGTACACCAGTTGCGCTGCGTGGCGCGCGCACAGGGCAGGTAGTTGGGTCCAGGCCAGGTAGGTGGCCGGGCTGCCCAGGTCCAGGTAGAACTCGACGGTCTTGCTCATGATTCGATCCTTGTATGAGGGGGCTTACCAGCGCTCCAGCCACGGGCGCAGGTCAAGTTCGAAGGTCCAGGCATCCCGTGGCTGGGCGTGCAGGAACCAGTAGCTGTCGGCGATATGCGCAGGATCGAGGATGCCGTCCTGGTCCTTGAGCGCATAGCGTTCAGGAAAGCTGTCGCGGATGAACGCGGTGTCGATGGCGCCATCGACCACCACATGGGCGACATGGATGTTACGTGGCCCCAGTTCCCGCGCCATGCTCTGGGCCAAGGCGCGCAGGCCGTGCTTGGCCCCGGCGAAGGCCGCGAACCCTGACGCGCCACGGGTGCCGGCGGTGGCGCCGGTGAACAGAATGGTGCCGCGCTCGCGGGTGACCATGCGCCGGGCCACCGCCTGGGCGGTGAGAAAGCCGGCGAAGCAGGCCATCTCCCAGATCTTGAAGTACTTGCGCGGGGTTTCCTCAAGGATGCTGCAGGGCACATTGGCGCCAATGTTGAAGACAAGGGCCTCGATCGGGCCGATGTCACGCTCGATGGTTTCCACCAGTTCGGCCACCTCCTCTTCCTTGCGTGCATCAGAGCCAAAGCCATGGGCCTGCCCGCCTTCGGCACGGATCTGGTCGAGCAAAGGTTGCAGCTTCTCGGCCTGGCGCCGGGTCACACACGCGATGTAGCCCTCACGGGCAAAACGCTTGGCGATCTCGCCACCGGTAGCGTCGCCCGCACCAATCACCAGCACGACCTTTTGTTGTTCTGCCATGGATCTCCCCATTGGTAAATGATCGTTTAGTAAACGAACGCTATGCTACGATCCCCTCATCGTCAAGCCCGCGCCACGAGGTTTCGCGCATGCGCTACGCCACCGACCATAAACAACAGACTCGCGAAAAACTGCTGATCAGCAGCGGCGCGCTGGCCAAGCGCGGCGGTTTCGCCGCCACCGGCGTGGCCGGGCTGATGAAGGCCATCGGCCTGACCGGCGGGGCCTTCTACAACCACTTCCCGTCCAAGGACGACCTGTTCAGCGAAATCGTCCGTCGCGAACTGAGCAACAGCCCCCTGGGCCGGCAGGCCGAGCATGGCGTCGACCGCGCGCGCCTCAAGCGCCTGCTCGAGCAGTACCTGAGCCTGGCCCACCTGCACAACGCCGAAGGCGGCTGCCCGCTGCCGCCACTGGGGGTGGAGATCGCCCGCGCCGAGCAACCGGTGCGCGAGCAGGCCGAGCACTGGCTGGTGGCACTGCACCAGGCGTGGGGCGAGACGCTCGACGACCCGGAGCTGGCCTGGGCCTTGCTCAGCCAGTGTGTCGGCGCGCTGGTGGTGGGTCGCATGCTGGCCAGCGAACCGGTGCAGGCACAGGTGCTGGACGCCAGCCGCAAGCTGGTCGAGCGGGTTTTCGATGAAGTTCGCTAGCACGCTGCTGGGCTTGCTGCTGGCCTTGCCCGCCCTCGCCCAAGACAGCTGCCCGACCGGGCAGTACCAGGTCTGCCTGGTGGTGTGCTTCTGCGCGCCCATCGACCCCAACCAAGGAGGCCAGGTGCTGCAGGATGTCGAGCGCATGGCCAGCGGCAGCCTGGTGTTCGCCCTGCGCCAGGCACGCGACGAAGCCACCGCCAACGGCACGCAGCCGATTCCCCTGCATATCCGCGCCCAGCTCGAACCCTGGTACGACTTCGCCGTGCTCGACGCGGCACGTTACCGGGTCGGTAGCGAACAGCAGATCAGCGCCGCCAACGCTCTACTGCAGAACCCGGACGTCAACGCCGTGACCCTGATCGACACGGTCATCTTCCGCCGCCCCGGCGATGCCGAGGACAACGTGGCATTGTGGGCCCATGAGCTCAAGCACGTGCAGCAGTATCAGGAGCTGGGAGTGGAGGAGTTCGCCAGGCGCTACACCCGCGACTATCAGGCGCTGGAAGGGCCGGCCTACGAGATCGAGGCGCAGGTGGCCAAGGCGTTGCGCGAAAAGGCATCCGGCGGGCCACGCTGACTGCCGTACCACACCGCCCCCTGTGGGAGCCGTGCTGGAATCATGCGTAACGATCGATGATCGCACCCGACATATCATTGCCCGTGATAATAACCTTCGCTGCATTCGATTCGTGCGTCACGCGCAAGACACTCAAACTCCGCCCACTACTAATACTTTGGCGGAGTTCTCCATGGACCACTCACTCAAACCCTTGCGCTTTCCCCTCGCTGCCCTGGCAGTGGTGGTGCTCAGCGCTTGTGGCCGCACACCCGACGCCGTGCAGGCTCCCGCTGCGCCCAAAGTCAGCGTTGCCAAGGTCATCGAACAGCCGATCAATGAATGGGACGAGTTCACCGGCCGCCTCGAAGCACCGGAAACCGTAGAGATACGCCCACGCGTGTCCGGCCAGATCGACCTGGTGGCTTTCACCGAGGGTGCCCAGGTAAAGAAAGGCGACCTGCTGTTCCAGATCGACCCACGTCCGTTCCAAGCCGAAGTACGCCGCCTCGAAGCCCAACTGCAACAAGCCAAGGCCACCGCCATTCGCAGCGCCAACGAGGCCCGCCGTGGCGAGCGCCTGCGTGACAGCAATGCGATTTCCGCGGAACTGGCCGAATCGCGCAGCAGCAGCGCCGCCGAAGCCCGCGCGGGGGTCGATGCGATCCAGGCACAACTGGACCTGGCTCGCTTGAACCTGAGCTTCACCCGGGTCAGCGCGCCGATCAGCGGCCGTGTCAGCCGTGCCCAGTTCACCGCCGGCAACATCGTCACCGCCGACGTCACCCCGTTGACCAGCGTGGTCTCCACCGACAAGGTCTACGCCTACTTCGACGCCGACGAGCGTGTGTACCTCAAGTACACCCAGCTGGCCCGCGAAGGCCAGCGCGGCCAGAGCACCCCGGTGTACCTGGGGCTGACCAGCGAAACCGGCAACCCGCACCTGGGCCAGATGAACTTCGTCGACAACCAGGTCAACCCGCGCACCGGCACCATCCGTGGCCGCGCCGTGTTCGACAACCGCGACGGCCAGTTCACCCCCGGCCTGTATGCGCGCCTGAAGCTGGTCGGCAGCGCCCAGTACGACGCCGTGCTGATCAACGACGAAGCGGTCGGCACCGACCTTGGCAAGAAGTTCGTGCTGGTCATGGACAAGGACAACAAGGCCGCCTACCGCGCCGTGGAACTGGGCCCCAAGCTCGAAGGCCTGCGTATCGTGCGCAGCGGCCTGGCCAAGGACGACCGCATCGTGGTCAAGGGCCTGCAACGCGTGCGCCCTGGCTCGCCGGTCACCCCGGAGGAAACGCCAATGGCCAGCGAGCAGACCCTCGCCGCCCTCGCCCAGCAGCGCCAGGCCCTGGAGGCCAGCAACCCGACGCCGAAAGTGGCCGGGGCCAATGTAAAAGTCGCCAGCGCCCAAGCGCCGCGCGGTTAAGGGACCACACCGATGAACTTTTCGAAATTCTTCATTACCCGGCCGATCTTCGCCGCGGTGCTGTCGCTGGTGCTGCTGATCGCGGGTTCGATCTCGCTGTTCCAGCTGCCGATCAGCGAATACCCCGAAGTGGTGCCGCCCACCGTGGTGGTGCGCGCCAACTTCCCCGGCGCCAACCCCAAGGTGATCGGCGAAACCGTCGCCGCGCCGCTTGAACAGGCCATCACTGGTGTCGAGAACATGCTGTACATGTCCTCGCAGTCCACCGCCGACGGCAAGCTGACCCTGACCATCACCTTCGCCCTGGGCACCGACCTGGACAACGCTCAGGTGCAGGTACAGAACCGCGTGACCCGCACCCAGCCCAAGCTGCCCGAAGAAGTGACGCGCATCGGCATCACCGTCGACAAGGCCTCGCCCGACCTGACCATGGTCGTGCACCTGACGTCGCCGGATAACCGCTACGACATGCTCTACCTGTCCAACTACGCCATTCTCAACATCAAGGACGAGCTGGCGCGCCTGGGCGGCGTGGGCGATGTGCAACTGTTCGGCATGGGCGACTACTCGCTGCGGGTGTGGCTCGACCCGAACAAGACCGCCTCGCGCAACCTCACCGCCAGCGACGTAGTGGCAGCGATCCGCGAGCAGAACCGCCAGGTCGCCGCCGGCCAGCTGGGCGCCCCGCCCGCCCCGGGCTCGACCAGCTTCCAGCTGTCGATCAACACCCAGGGCCGCCTGGTCAACGAGGAAGAGTTCGAGAACATCATCATCCGCGCCGGTGCCGACGGCGAGATCACCCGCCTGAAGGACATCGCCCGGGTAGAGCTCGGCTCCAGCCAGTACGCCCTGCGCTCGCTGCTGAACAACCAGCCGGCGGTAGCCCTGCCGATCTTCCAGCGTCCAGGTTCGAACGCCATCGAGATCTCCGACCAGGTCCGGGCGAAAATGGCCGAACTGAAGAAGGACTTCCCCGAAGGCATGGACTACAGCATCGTCTATGACCCGACCGTGTTCGTCCGCGGCTCCATCGAGGCAGTGGTGCACACGCTGTTCGAAGCGTTGATCCTGGTGGTGCTGGTGGTGATCCTGTTCCTGCAGACCTGGCGCGCCTCGATCATCCCGCTGATGGCGGTGCCGGTGTCGCTGATCGGCACCTTCGCGGTCATGCACCTGTTCGGCTTCTCGCTCAACGCGCTGTCGCTGTTCGGCCTGGTGCTGGCCATCGGTATCGTGGTCGACGACGCCATCGTCGTGGTGGAGAACGTCGAACGCAACATCGGCCTGGGCCTGAAGCCGCTCGAGGCCACGCAAAAAGCCATGAGCGAGGTGACCGGGCCGATCATCGCCACCGCCCTGGTGCTGTGCGCGGTATTCGTGCCGGCGGCATTCATCTCTGGCCTGACCGGCCAGTTCTACAAGCAGTTCGCCCTGACCATCGCCATCTCCACCGTGATCTCGGCGTTCAACTCGCTGACCCTGTCGCCGGCTCTGGCCGCGGTGCTGCTCAAGGACCATCACGCACCCAAGGACCGTTTCTCGCGGATCCTGGAAAAGCTGTTGGGCAACTGGCTGTTCGCGCCATTCAACCGCTTCTTCGACCGCGCCAGCCATCGCTACGTCGGCGGCGTGCGCCGGGTCATCCGCTCCAGCGGCATCGCCCTGTTCGTCTATGCCGGCCTGATGGGCCTGACCTACCTGGGCTTCTCGTCCACCCCGACCGGCTTCGTTCCGGCCCAGGACAAGCAGTACCTGGTGGCCTTCGCCCAACTGCCTGACGCCGCCAGCCTCGACCGTACCGAGGCAGTGATCAAGCGCATGAGCGAAATTGCCCTGAAACAACCGGGCGTGGCCGACTCGGTGGCCTTCCCGGGCCTGTCGATCAACGGTTTCACCAACAGCCCGAACAGCGGCATCGTGTTCACCCCGCTCAAGCCGTTCGACCAGCGCAAGGACCCCAGCCAGTCGGCCGGTGCCATCGCCGCCGCGCTGAACGCGCAGTTCGCCGACATTCAGGACGCCTACATCGCGATCTTCCCACCACCGCCGGTCCAAGGGCTGGGCACCATCGGCGGCTTCCGCCTGCAGATCGAGGACCGTGGCAACCTGGGTTACGAGGCGCTGTACAAGGAAACCCAGAACATCATCGCCAAGAGCCACAACGTGCCGGAGCTGGCCGGTCTGTTCACCAGCTACCAGGTCAACGTGCCCCAGGTCGATGCTGCCATCGACCGGGAAAAGGCCAAGACCCACGGCGTGGCGATCAACGATATCTTCGACACCCTGCAGGTCTACCTGGGCTCGCTGTACACCAACGACTTCAACCGCTTTGGCCGTACCTACCAGGTCAACGTCCAGGCCGAGCAGCAGTTCCGCCTCGATGCCGAACAGATCGGCCAGCTGAAGGTGCGCAACAACCTGGGCGAGATGATCCCGCTGGCGACCTTCCTCAAGGTCAGCGACACCTCGGGGCCTGACCGCGTGATGCACTACAACGGCTTCATCACCGCTGAAATCAACGGCGCCGCAGCCCCCGGCTACAGCTCCGGCCAGGCCGAGGCGGCCATAGAGAAACTGCTGAAAGAGGAACTGCCCAACGGCATGACCTTCGAGTGGACCGACCTGACCTACCAGCAGATCCTTTCGGGCAATACCGCACTGTTCGTGTTCCCGCTGTGCGTGCTGCTGGCCTTCCTGGTGCTGGCCGCCCAGTACGAAAGCTGGAGCCTGCCGCTGGCGGTGATCCTGATCGTGCCGATGACCCTGCTGTCGGCCATCACCGGGGTGATCATCTCCGGTGGCGACAACAACATCTTCACCCAGATCGGCCTGATCGTACTGGTGGGCCTGGCGTGCAAGAACGCGATCCTGATCGTCGAGTTCGCCAAGGATGAACAAGCCAAGGGCCTCGACCCGCTGGCCGCGGTACTGGAAGCCTGCCGCCTGCGCCTGCGGCCGATCCTGATGACCTCGATCGCCTTCATCATGGGTGTGGTGCCGCTAGTGTTCTCCTCTGGCGCCGGTGCCGAGATGCGTCACGCCATGGGTGTGGCGGTGTTCTCGGGGATGATCGGGGTGACCGTGTTCGGCCTGTTCCTGACCCCGGTGTTCTTCTTCCTGATCCGCCGTTTCGTCGAGCGTCGCCAGGCCCGCAAGGCCGAACACGTCGTGGCACTGGAGAACCATGCATGAAGTTGCTCAAACCCCTGACCCCGAGCCTGCTGGCACTGGCCTTGGCGGCCTGCGCGGTGGGCCCGGACTACCAGGCCCCGCGGACCGAACCGGCCAAGCTGGACGCCGGCCTTGCAGCCAAAGCCTATGACCGCAGCCGCTTCGAGAGCCTGTGGTGGAAACAGTTCGACGACCCGGTGCTGAACCAGCTGGTACAGGGATCGCTGGACGGCAACCGCGACCTGCGCGTGGCCTTTGCCCGCCTTAAAGCGGCGCGGTCAATTCGCGAGGACGTGTCCAACGACCAGCTCCCCGTGGTCACCAGCCGCGCCAGCAGCGACCTGGGCAAGGGCCAGGTGCCCGGCCAGATCGAGCGCCGGGTCAACAGCGAGCGTTATGACCTGGGCCTGGACATGGCCTGGGAGCTTGACCTGTTCGGCCGCATCCAGCGCCAGATCGAAGCCAGCGAAGCCCAGGAGGCAGCCGCCGAGGCCGACCTGCAACAGCTGCAGGTAAGCCTGATCGCCGAGCTGGTCGATGCCTACGGTCAATTGCGCGGTGCGCAGCTGCGCGAGCAGATCGCCCTGGCCAACCTCAAGACTCAGCAGCAGTCTCGGGACATCACCGTGACCCTGCGCGACACCGGGGTCGGCAACGAGCTCGACGTGGTCCGCGCCGACGCCCGCCTGGCGGGTGTCGAAGCCAGCGTGCCGCAATTGCAGGCCGAACAGGTACGGGCCAAGAACCGCATCGCCACCCTGCTCGGCCAGCGCCCTGACGCCATGACCGTGGATCTCTCGCCCAAGGCCCTGCCGGCGATCGCCAAGGCCTTGCCGGTGGGCGATCCCGGCGAGTTGCTGCGCCGCCGTCCGGACATCCGCAGCGCCGAGCGCCAGCTGGCCGCGGCCACGGCCAAGGTTGGGGTGGCCACCGCCGACCTGTTCCCACGGGTCAGCCTCAGTGGTTTCCTCGGTTTCACCGCCGCCCGCGGTTCGCAGATCGGCTCCTCGGCAGCCAATGCCTGGGCGCTGGGCCCGAGCATCACCTGGGCGGCCTTCGACCTGGGCAGCGTGCGCGCCCGCCTGCGCGGCGCCAAGGCCGATGCCGAAGGGGCGTTGGCCAACTACGAACAGCAAGTGCTGCTGGCCCTGGAAGAGTCTTCCAACGCCTTCAGCGACTACGGCAAGCGCCAGCAGCGCCTGCTGGCGCTGATGCGCCAGAGCGACGCCAGCCGCAAGGCGGCGGACCTGGCCTCGGTGCGCTACCGCGAAGGCACGGTGGACTACCTGGTGCTGCTCGACGCCGAACGCGAGCGCCTGAGCGCCGAAGACGCCCAGGCCCAGGGCGAGGTCGAGTTGTACAGCGGCATCGTGGCGATCTACAAGGCCCTCGGCGGCGGCTGGCAGCCGGAGGTGGTCGCCACCACGCAGTGATTAGCTTGTGATGTAAAGACTCCTTTGGTTGGTTCCTCCCCCAACCGTTTGCCCCGCTGGCCTTGGCCCGCGGGGCTTTTTTTGGATGAACCAGTACCTGCCAGGACGTCGGAGCGGACTTGCCCCGAGATACCGGTGTGGCCGATGCCTGCCGCCGTGGCGCCTGGCAGCTAGCGTGTCGCTTGCAGCACAGGCCATTCTGCCCCAAGCTCTGCCTTCCCCCGCCAAGGACCACCGCGCACGATGCCCAGACGCCACCGCTACCTGCTCGCCCTGCTGTTCGCGGTACTGGTGCCCGTCGTGCTCGGCTACCTGTGGCGCGACCCGCAACCCAGCGTGCCCAACCTGCCCCCGCACAGCTATGCCAAGGCCCTGCGCCAGGCCCATGATGGCCAGCCAGGTGCCGCGCGAGTGTTGTACCAACAGCTACAGCGCGATGACCTGGCGCCGATCCGCCGCGCCGCCCTGTACGCCGAGCTACCCAACTATCCCTCGCCACAAGCCTTGAAACTGGCCAAGCAGGACCTCGAGCACGATGAGCCTATGGTGCGCCGCGCCGCAATCGCCGCCGTCCGTCGCCTGTTGCCGGCCGTCCAGCGAAGCCTGGTGATCGGTCCCTTGCTCGAAGACGACGACCAAAGCGTGCGCTTCGCCGTAGTGGACGCCCTGCTCGGCCTCGATCCCGATGCCATCGGCCTGTACTTCGGGCCCTTGCAGGACAACCTGGAGCAATACGAGCAAACCTTGGAGCAACAACCCGATGACGCCGCGGCGCAGGTGCACCTGGCCAGGCTGTACATGCACGAGCAAGCGTTCGATGCCGCTGCCCGGGCCCTGGAACGCAGTCTTGCGGTGGCACCCGACAATCTCGCTGCCCTGGCCACCCAGGTGCGCCTGTTGGAGCGCCAGGGGCAGCACGACGCTTCGCGCGCGGTACTGGCCAAGGCCTTGGCCCTGCGCCCGGATTCGGCGTTCCTGCAATATGAACTGGGGTTGTGGTTAAGCCGCCACCAGCAACAGGAATACGCCCTGCTGGCCCTCGCGCGCGCCGTGGAGCTGGAGCCGGAGAACAACGAATACCGCTACACCCTCGCCACCACCCTGCACCAGCTCGAACAAGTGGATGCCGCGCAGAAGCAACTGGAGACAGTGCTCAGCCGCGAGCCCGCCAATAGGCGGGCACGGGTGCTACTGATCCAATACTGGAAAGAAACCGGGCAATTGCAGAATGTTCAGGTACTGCTCGCCGAGCTGGAGCGCCAGAACCCCGATGATCCTTACCTGCAACAAGGGCTTTGACAGAACAGACGCTCACGCCTGCAGCAAGCGCTGAACCCGCTCAACCAATGTCGCCAGCGAAAAGGGCTTGAGCAATAGATCGATACCTGGCTCATCGAGCAGTGCCTGTTCTACTGGATCGTCATTGAAACCAGTGATGAACAGGATTTTCTGATCCGCATCCGTCAAGCGCAAGGCCTTGGCGACTTGCCGGCCGCTGAAACCGCCCGGTAATCCAATGTCGGTCACCACCAGGTCGAACGGGCCATGGTGTCGATACTCAGCCAAGGCGCTGTTGGCGTCAGCAACGCTGCAAACCTCGAAGCCTCGATCGGTCAGTATTTCCGTCATCACCCGCCGCAGGCCGGCTTCGTCATCCACCAGCAGCAGCCGCGCGCCCGTGACCTGGGCATCTATGGGCAGTTCCGGCTCGGGCACGCTGTCGAGACAACGCGGGAGCATCAGGACGACCCGCGTACCTTGCTCAAGCTTCGAGTCAAGCCAGACCTGCCCTCCCGACTGACGCACAAAACCATGAACCATCGGTAAACCCAGGCCGGCCCCTTGTCCGAGGGATTTACTGGTAAAGAAGGGGTCGAACGCACGCTGCACGTCTTGCGCCGACATGCCCTGCCCATCGTCCTCGATCTGCAGCATGACGTAATCGCCTGCCAGCAACTCGGCGTGGCCGGTATTGCCCTGCTCGACCCGCTCATTGGCGATGCGGATCGTCACGTTACCCTGGCCGAGGCAGGCGTCATGGGCGTTACTGCAAAGGTGCAGCAACGCGTTGCGAAACAGGTCCGGATCAAGTTTCAGTGTCCAGGGGGCCATGTCCACTTGCCAGCGCAGTTGTATGCCGCTACCCAGCGTCTGTTGCAACAATGGTTCCATCGAACCTAGCACGCGCTTGATGTCCAGTGCCCTGGGGCAAAGCGGCTGGCTGCGGGCAAATGCCAACAGGTTGCGGGTCAGGCCTATGGCCCGCTCGGCAGCCTCGCGGGCCATTGCCACGTAAGCGTCCAGGTTCTCCGAGCGGCCCTGGGCCAGACGCCGGTCCAGCAGCTCGAGGCTACTGCTGACCCCGGAAAGCACGTTGTTCATCTCGTGGCCCATGCCTGCGGCCACCTTGACCAGCGGCTCCATCCGCTGGCTGTCGAGCACCGTGGCCTGGGCCAGGCGTTGCACGGATTGCCGCTCTTCGGTGAGGTTGCGCCCGACCAGGGCGGGCAAACCTTGGTCGCAGGCACCCCGCCAGCGAAACCACAGGTAATGACCGTCGCGATGACGCACCCGGCCATCGAAGTGGTCCATTTCGGCGCCCTGGCGCAGTGCGCTCAGCCCGAGCATGGCCTCAGTACGATCAGCGGGGTGGAACAGCTCCGGCAACCCGAACACCCGCGACTCGTCCTCGGACCAACCCAACAAACGCTGCCAAGCCGGATTGGCCATGCGGATCCTGAAGTCGGCATCGAGCAACAGCATCAAGTCGCCAGACCAAGGCCAAGTTGGCGTGGGGTTGGCCAGGTGATGCGCCAGCCGGGCCTCGAAGGACTGCGCCAGTTCCCGCCACTGCCGGGTCGTTTCGACACTGGCGGTGGTCTCGATCAAGGTATGCAGGAATCCGGCTATCTCTTGGCGGTCATCATGCAAAGGTGAAAAACTACCCGTGACCCAGACCGTTGCCGCGCCGCCTTGGCGCTCGATCGGCAACGGCGCATCCGCCAGCAGGCTGCCGCGCCCTTCGAGGGCCATGAACACCGATGGACCCAGGCTCTCCCAGGCATGCGCCCACAGCTGATCGAAGCGCTGGCCCTGAATGTCCGCGACTTCGCCCAGCAGTAGCTTGTAACCCTGGTTGTGAACCAAGGTCAGCTCCGGCCCCCATATCAACGCGCAGGGAAACGGCGACAACAACAGCATGTCGACGGCGATACGCAAGGCCGCAGGCCACAGTACCAGGGGCCCTAGGGGGGTAGTGCCCCAGTCGAAACCGGTGACTACTTCGTTCGGCCCGGCCACCGTCGCCGCAGAGCGCCGCAATTGGATGACTGGCTCGGCAAATGGGTCCTGCTCAGCGGCCAATGTCTTCGTCCCAAAGCTCAGGCTTGCTGGCGATGAACTCGCGCATCAGCGTCTTGCAGGTCTGGTCATGGCGTATCTCGAGCGTCACCCCACGGCCGCTCAGCAACTGCTCTTCACCCATGAAGGTGTCATGCTCGCCGATAACCACCTGCTTGATGCCGTACAAGAGGATGGCCCCGCTGCACATGGCGCAGGGCGACAGGGTGGTATACAGCGTGGCCTGCTGGTAGACGCTTGCGGGCTGGCGCCCGGCATTTTCCAGGGCATCCATTTCACCATGCAGGATGGCGCTGCCTTGCTGTACTCGTCGATTGTGTCCGCGACCGATGATCTTGCCATCGTGCACCAGCACCGATCCGATCGGTATACCGCCCTCTTCCAACCCTTTGCGGGCCTCGTCGATAGCGGCCTGCATGAAGGCACAAGTTGCCTGGTCCATGGTCTTTCCCTGGGGTGCAATTGTTTTGCAGCAGACTAGCACAACACTCGCCGCAGCACGGCTATGCTCTATAGGCTCTCGCTGGCTTGGCCATCCGTTTCCCATGGGTTCGACGGGTATGCACACATGAACAAGAAGATCCTGGTCGTGCTGACCAACACCGCCAAATATCCAGAATTGAAGCGCGCCACAGGGCTGTGGCTGGGTGAAGCCGTGCACTTCGTCGACAAGGTGCAGCAAGCCGGCTATAGCGTCGACTATGTCAGCCCGGCCGGTGGCTACGTGCCGATCGACCCGCACAGTTTGCAGATGGCGCCGGAGCTGGACTGGCAGTGGTACAACGACAGGGCCTTCATGAACCGCCTGGGTGCCACCCTGAACCCAGGCCAGGCCAAGGCCGAGCACTACAGTGCGATCTACTACACCGGCGGGCATGGGGTGATGTGGGACTTCCCCGACAACCAACCCTTGCAGGACCTGGCGCGGCGTATCCATGAACGGGGCGGCGCGGTGGCGGCGGTGTGCCATGGCGTGGCCGGGCTGCTCAACATCAAGCTCAGCGACAACAGCCTACTGCTCAAGGGGCGCAAGGTAACCGGCTTCTCCAACACTGAAGAGAAACTGGCCGAGCTGGATAAGGTGGTGCCGTTTCTGACCGAAAACGAGCTCATTGCCCGCGGCGGTGAGTACAGCAAGGCCGATGACCCCTGGGCACCCTTTGTGGTGGAGGATGGCAGCCTGATTACCGGGCAGAACCCCGCCTCAACCAGCCAGGTCGCTGACGCCGTCATGCGCTTCCTGGACAACCGATAACCAGCACAAAAGCATCACGGGGCAAGCCCGCTCCCACGTGAATGTGGGAGCGGGCTTGCCCCGTGATAGCTTGTGGCCTGAAACGGCTTACTCGACGCTCAGCACGCCACGGCGCACCTGGTCGCGCTCGATCGACTCGAACAGCGCCTTGAAGTTGCCTTCACCGAAGCCATCGTCACCCTTGCGCTGGATGAACTCGAAGAAGACTGGGCCCAACAGGGTTTCCGAGAAGATCTGCAGCAGCAGACGCTTGTCGTTGGCCTCGGACGCGCCATCCAGCAGGATGCCGCGGGCTTGCAGCTGGTCAACCGGCTCACCGTGACCGGGCAGGCGCTCTTCGAGCATTTCGTAGTAGGTTTGCGGTGGCGCGGTCATGAAGCGCATGCCGCACGCCTTGAGGGCATCCCAGGTCTTGAGCAGGTCGTCGGTGAGGAAGGCCACATGCTGGATGCCTTCACCGTTGAACTGCATCAGGAACTCTTCGATCTGCCCAGCGCCCTTGGACGATTCCTCGTTCAGCGGGATGCGGATCATGCCATCCGGGGCGGTCATGGCCTTGGAGGTCAGGCCGGTATACTCGCCCTTGATGTCGAAGTAACGGATTTCGCGGAAGTTGAACAGCTTCTCGTAGAAACCGGCCCAATAGGCCATGCGCCCGCGATAGACGTTGTGGGTCAGGTGGTCGATGATCTTCAGGCCAGCACCGACCGGGTTGCGGTCGACGCCTTCGATGAACTTGAAGTCGATGTCGTAGATCGAGCTGCCTTCTTCATAACGGTCGATCAGGTACAGCGGCGCGCCACCGATGCCCTTGATTGCCGGCAGGCGCAGCTCCATCGGGCCGGTTTCGATCTCTACCGGCTGAGCACCCAGCTCCAGGGCGCGGGCGTAGGCCTCATGGGCGTTGCGCACGCGGAACGCCATGCCGCACACCGACGGGCCGTGCTCGGCGGCGAAGTACGAGGCGATGCTGTTGGGTTCGTTGTTGAGAATCAGGTTTATGCCGCCCTGGCGGTACAGGTGCACATCCTTGGAACGGTGGCTCGCCACCTTGGTGAAACCGAGTATCTGGAACACCGGCTCCAGCACGCCTGGGGTCGGCGAGGCGAGCTCGATGAATTCGAAGCCTTCCAGGCCCATCGGGTTTTCGAAGATATCTGCCATGTTCGTGTCCTCATCTGCAGCGAATAACGGTTGATTAGTTGCTTTGGATGTCGAACAGCAGTGGAGGTGAACAGGGAATGCCGCGCACGCTACGGGCAAGGAAGTCACCAATGATCAGCTTGAACCCATGGTATGTCATATGGACCCATTCTCAGCGGGCTTGATTCCCCGGAAAGCGGAGAACCTTATTGTTTTATTCGTAAACCGATTCTACAGGGCGTAAATAGCTTTGTCGCGCTTTAGTTCGCAGCCTGTGTCGACAAACGGCTATCCTTCGCTTCATCACGCCCGCGAACCACAAGGTTTACCTGCCCATGCCACTGACCGCCAAACGCCCTGCCCGCTGGAACTGGCGCTCGTTGCTGCCATGGGTGGTGGGCGTGCTACCGCTGCTCTGCGGGCTATTGGTGATGCGCTGGCAGACCGAACACGACCTGCGCGTCAGCAGCCAGACCACCGCCAAAGAGGTGGTCGGGCATATCGAGCAGATCCTCGACAGCCTCTCCAGCGCCGCCAACCACCTGCTGCCCATGGCCGGCCTGCCCTGCGAACAGGTGCAATTGGCGCTGCGCGTGGAGGTCACCCGCAACGCCTTCGTGCGCTCGACCAACCTGTTCGACCGCGACACCCTTTATTGCTCGTCCTTGTTCGGCGATTTCGACGAGCCGGTGGATGTCCGTGACTATACCGGCGGGCAACTGTGGCTGATGGACGGCAATTCAGTCACCCCGGGCCACCCACTGCTGGTCTACCGGGTGAGCGAGGATGGCCGCGGGGCAATCAGCACCGTGGACGGCGGCCACCTGCTCACCGCCCTGCGCCTGATCGGCGAGGACGACGAACTGCAAGTGCAGGTAGGCAACCACTGGATGGGCGCAAATGGCAAGGTTCTACCAGGTACCCCGCCGATAGCCGCCAGCGCTGCGGTGACCTTCTCCTCCACCCGCTATCCGTTCAGCGTGCACGGCGGCTATGCCGCCAGCAAACCTGGCGAGGTGATGCGCGCGCGCTACCCGGCGCTGCTGAGCCTGCTGCTGGTGCTGGGCGTGGTCGCCGGCGCTGCCTGCCGCTGGCAACTGCGTAGGGCCAGCTCCCCACGCGCCGAACTGGAGCGGGCGCTGGAGGCCAACGAGTTCGTGCCCTACTTCCAGCCCGTGGTGCGCAACGGCGACTACCATTGGGCCGGCATCGAAGTACTGATGCGCTGGCAACACCCACGCGAAGGCCTGGTACGCCCCGACCTGTTCATTCCCTATGCCGAGCACAGTGGCCAGATCGTCGCCATGACCCGTAGCCTGATGCTGGCCACTGCCCAGGCCCTGGCCCCTCACGTCATACTGTTGGAGGACGGCTTTCATGTCGGCGTCAACATCACCGCCGACCATTGCCGCGACCTGAGCCTGCTCGACGACTGCCAGACCTTTCTCCAGCACTTTCCCCCAGGGCGGGTGGTGCTGACCCTGGAGCTGACCGAACGCAAGTTGCTCGAACCCACGCCGATCACCCTCGAGCTGTTCGAAAAGCTGCACGCGCTGGGGGTAATGATCGCCCTCGACGACTTCGGCACTGGTGTGTCCAGCCTCAACTACTTGCGCCAGTTCAAGGTCGATTACCTGAAGATCGACCAGAGCTTCGTCGCCATGATCGGCGGCGACGCGCTGTCCCAGCATATCCTCGACACCATCATCGAACTGTCGGCCAAGCTCGACCTGGGCATCGTCGCCGAAGGCGTGGAAACCGCGGTGCAGCGCGATTACCTGGCGCGCCACGGTGTGGACTTCCAGCAGGGCTACCTGTTCGCCCGGCCAATGCCCGCCCATGAGCTGCTCCTGGCCCTGGCCGCGCGTCCCGGCAGCCCACGGTTGCCGCAAGGCAACGCCCCTGAGATCATGCGCGGCTGATCCACCCGCTCACTTCCCGTTTCCGAGGCATTCGTGTCAAAAGGCATTCTTTCGTCGGTCATGGCGTCCTGTCTGTTCGCCGTGATGTACTTCTATACCTCCTTCCTCAAGCCCCTCGACGGCGAGGAGATCTTCGGCTGGCGAACCCTGCTGACCCTGCCCTGCCTGACCTTGTTCATGCTGGTATCCAAGGACTGGAAACGCGTCGGCGAACTGCTCGGCCGGGTGCGCCGCAGCCCGGTCCTGCTGCTGGGCATGCTCGGCACCTCGTGGCTGATGGGCGTGCAATTGTGGTTGTTCCTCTGGGCACCGTTGCACGGGCGCAGCCTGGAAGTGTCGATGGGCTACTTCCTGCTGCCACTGGCCATGGTCCTGACCGGGCGGCTGGTCTATGGCGAGCGCCTGTCGCGCCTGCAAAAGGTGGCGGTCGGCTGCGCGGCCCTGGGGGTGGGCCACGAGCTTTACCAACATGGCAGTTTCGCCTGGGAGACGTTGCTGGTGATGATCGGCTACCCGATCTACTTCGTGCTGCGCCGCCGCTGCCGCACCGACCACCTGGGGGGGTTGTGGTGCGACATGTGCCTGCTGCTGCCGTGGGCCCTGTACTTCGTCATCCAGGGCCCGTTGTCAGCGGCGGACCTGGCCGAACACCCGGGCCTGTACGGGCTTATCCCGCTGCTCGGGGCGATCAGCGCCAGCGCCCTGATCGCCTACGTGCTGGCCAGCCGGTTGTTGCCGTTCAGCCTGTTCGGCCTGCTCAGCTACGTCGAGCCGGTGCTGCTGGTGGCAGTGGCCCTGCTGCTGGGCGAAACCATCGGCCCGGACCAGTGGCTGACCTACCTGCCGATCTGGGCCGCGGTGCTGGTGCTGGTGCTCGAAGGCTTCAAGCACCTGCTGCGTCAACGTCGGCGCCCGGTGTAAGACGCACCTGGCGCACCCGGCGCTCCTCCACCGCGACCACGGTCATGACCCAGCCATTCCAGGCCAGCCGATCACCGACCACCGGCAGGCGGTCCAGCAAGCTCATCACCAGGCCCGCCAGGGTCTGGTAGTCCTCGGTGGCGCGAGCCACGAAGCCGGTACGGGCCTGCACCTGGGCCAGGTTCAGGGCGCCGCTGACGACAAAGCCACCCTCCTCCTCGACCACGCCCGGGCCCTCCACCTCGCTGGCATCCGGCAGTTCTCCGGCAATCGACTCGAGGATGTCGGTCATGGTCAATACGCCGGTGAAATCACCGAATTCGTTGACCACGAAAGCGATGTGCGTCGACTGCCCGCGCATCTGCTCCAAGGCGTTGAGGATGCTGAAACTCTCCAGCAGGTTCAGCGGGGCACGAGCCAGGGTTTCCAGCTCGGGCTGGTTGCCAGCCAGCAACTCCTTGAGCAGCTCCTTCTTGTGCACGAAGCCCAGCGGTTCATCGATACGGCCTTGGCGAATCAGCGGCAGGCGTGAGTACGGCGAGTTGATCAGGGCCTGGGTAATCACTTCGGCCGGCTGCGACAGGTCAATGGCGTCGACCTTGGCGCGCACCGTCATCACGGTGCGGATCGGCCGTTCGGCCAGGTTCAGCACGCCACTGATCATCACCCGTTCACGGCGGTCGAACACCACTTGCTCGTCGCCACCTGCCACCAGGTCGGCGATTTCCTCACCCACTTCATCAGCCTCTACCCGGCGCCCACCCATCAGGCGCAGCACGGCATGGGCGGTGCGCTCACGCAGCGGCCGGTGCTGCTGCACGCTACGCTTGCGGCGGGCGCGGGCCAGTTGGTTGAACAGCTCGATCAGCAGCGAGAAGCCGATGGCCGCGTACAGGTAGCCTTTGGGGATATGGAAGCCCAGGCCCTCGGCGGTGAGGCTGAAGCCGATCATCATCAAGAAGCCCAGGCACAGCATGATCACTGTCGGGTGTTCGTTGACGAAACGGGTCAGCGGCTTGCTGGCGACGATCATGATGCCGATGGAGAAGACCACCGCGATCATCATCACCGACAAATGCTCGACCATGCCCACGGCAGTGATCACCGCGTCCAGCGAGAACACCGCATCCAGCACCACGATCTGCGCGACGATGGGCCAGAAGGCGGCATGACGCACCGCGCCACTGGCCTGGGCGACATGGCCCTCGAGGCGTTCGTGCAGCTCCATGGTGGCCTTGAACAGCAGGAACACACCGCCGAACAGCATGATCAAGTCACGGCCGGAGAAGCTCTTGCCGAAGACCTCGAACAGCGGCGCGGTCAGCGTCACCATCCACGAGATGCTGGCCAGCAGGCCCAGGCGCATGATCAGCGCCAGCGACAGGCCGATCACCCGGGCGCGGTCACGCTGGTGGGGCGGCAGTTTGTCGGCCAGGATGGCGATGAACACCAGGTTGTCGATACCCAGCACCAGCTCGAGGACGATAAGCGTCAACAGGCCCAGCCAGGCCGTGGGGTCGGCTAGCCATTCCATTAGCGGGTACTCACTGGGGAAGCGTCACGGGAACGCGGGGAGGAAGGCCGGGATGGCCAGGGACTGGGGGGCTCCGCGAAGGTGCTCATATAGACCTTGATAGAAAATAGGGAAGACGATCCTACAATCGAAGCAGAATTCTCTGATAGCGCAAAACTATTACAAAAGCTGTAACAGGAGCGGATGGGCATTTTTGTTCAATACAGCACCCCTGCGCCGCGCCCAGGATGAGGGCCTGTTCACCCTTGCAAGGAACCAGTGCATGAGCCTTTCACTGTCCATGGCCGCTTTCGCCCTGGCCGCCTCCATCTCCCCTGGCCCGGTCAATATCGTCGCCCTGGGCAGCGGTGCCCGCCATGGCCTGCGTGCCAGCCTCGGGCATGCGGCAGGTGCCACCCTGGGGTTTTGCCTGCTGCTGGTGCTGGTGGGGCTGGGCGTGCACGAATTGCTGCTGCGCTGGCCACTGCTGGAACGCCTGCTGCACTGGGGTGGGGTGCTGTTTTTGCTGTACATGGCCTGGAAGCTGGCCAGTGACGATGGCCGGCTTGGCAGCGACGATAGCCGACAAGCACCCAGCGCATGGCATGGCGCAGCCATGCAGTGGCTGAGCCCCAAGGCCTGGTTGGCGGCCGTGGCCGGCATCGGTGCCTACACGGCGGGCGAGCAGCCGTTGTTGTGGCTGTTCACCTGGATCTACGCGCCGATCTGCTTTGTATCCGTGGCCAGCTGGGCCTGGGCCGGCAGCATGATCCGCCAGTATCTGCGCGAGCCGTGGCGAATGCGCTTGCTCAATCGGCTGCTGGCGGGATTGCTGGTGGCGAGCGCGTTGTACCTGATGGTGTGAGGCGGACGGTTTGCGCCTTGTAGCGTGGCAAGCCCGTTCCCACGCTGGCTCAGCCGTTGCGATAGTGCCCCGGCGTGGCCGCCAGGTGTCGTTTGAATGCTCGCTGCAGATGGGCCTGGTCGGCGAAACCCGCCTCCAGCGCTACCTCGGCAATCGGCCTGCCGGCGCGCAGTTGCGCCCGGGCATGTTGCACTCGTTGGTCGAGCAGGTAGGCATGGGGCGTCAGCCCGAAGCGCTTGCCGAACGCGCGAATCAGGTAGGCCCGCGACAGGCCCGCGGCGGCGCACATGTCCTCCAGTGTCAGCGGGTCGAGGCGATGCGCACGGATGAACGCGGCGGCCAGCTCAAGGCGCGGATGACCCGCCGGCTGGCCGCTCGCATCGGTTTCCAGCAACTGCGGCAACGCCCTGAAGAACGCCTCCAGCTGCGCCTCCCGGCCCTCGCCCCTGGGCTCGAACAGCCCGGCGAACACCCCCAGCAACTGCCCGTACAACGCCGCCGACGCACTCAAGGCCACCGAGGGCAACTGGAAACCTCGGGCCAACAGCCAAGGCATGTCGACGAATAGCATCAGGTACGACCACGGCTGGCCGTCGATCGGGTTGCAGGTGTGCACCACCCCGGGGTTCATCAACACCGTGGTGCCTGCCGCCACCTCGTGCCGGGCGTTGCCAGTCAGGTAGCTGCTGCGCCCGCCAGTGATCACGCCGATCGAGAAACTCTCGTGGGAATGCGCCGCATAGCACACCTGGCGGCCGTCGCCGACACGGCGGGCCTCGACAAAGGGCAATGCCGGATCACGCCAGAACCGCGAGGCCTCGATCATCGCCAGGCCCTCAGCCTTCGCCGCCCTGCACCACCACCAGCAACTGCGCCTGGTGCTCGCCCGCCGAACGCAGGCGATGGGGTGTCTGGGCATTGAAATGCAGGGCGTCGCCGGCCTCCAGCAACACCCGCTCGCTCATGAAGTCGACCTCCACCTGCCCTGCGTGGACAAACAGGAATTCCTCCCCCGCATGTTCCTTGAAGGTCGGATCACTGAACTCGCTTGGCGGCTGGATCAGGAACGGCAACAGGCTGCGCTGGCCTACCTGCGAGGTCAGTACCGCATAGCCCGGGCCTTGACCATCGCCCACCAGCGCCTGGCGCTCGCCACGGCGCACCAGGCTATAACGCGCCTGGCCTTCGCACTCATCGGCGAACAACTCCTCGACATTGACGTTCAGCGCCCGCGCCAGCTTGAGCGCGGCGGCGATCGACGGGGTGTTCAGGCCACGCTCGACCTTGGACAGGTAGCTCTTGGTCATGCCGGACTTCTCAGCCAGCTGCTCAAGGGTGACGCCCAGTTTCTTTCTCAGCAGTTTCAGTCGGATAGACATGTGACGCGGGTTTCCCAAACAAACGCACTTGCATATGACACTTTGTGTCATATAGGATAATTTGTGTCATGTGGTGGTTCGCCCCCTCACCGTCCAAAGCTCGGGGGCGAGCCAGCCCTGGCACCCAATATCAAGCCACAGAGGAAGATCCCCATGGCCAACACCCTCACCCTCAGCAAAGACCAGTTGGTGCAAAAGGCACTGACGCAGATGCAAGGCTCGCTCGCCGATAATACGTGGACTGTGCGCGAAAAGCTGGCCCTGACGTGCCGAATTCTCTTCGACCATGGCCATGACTCGGGCCTGGCCGGGCAGATCAGCGCCCGCGGCCCGCAACCCGGTACCTTCTACACCCAGCAACTGGGCCTGGGCTTCGACGAAATCAGCGCCAGCAACCTGCTGCTGGTCAACGAAGACCTCGAGGTGCTCGAAGGCCAGGGCATGCCCAACCCGGCCAACCGCTTCCACAGCTGGGTGTACCGCGCTCGCCCGGATGTCAACTGCATCATCCACACCCACCCCACCCACGTGGCCGCCCTGTCGATGCTCGAAGTGCCGTTGCAGGTCTCGCACATGGACCTGTGCCCCCTGTACGAGGACTGCGCGTTCCTTGAAGCCTGGCCAGGCGTGCCGGTAGGCAACGAGGAAGGCGAGATCATCAGCACCGCGCTGGGCGACAAGCGCGCCATCCTGCTCTCGCACCATGGCCAGCTGTCCACCGGGACCTGCATCGAACAGGCCTGCGTCTACGCCCAACTGATCGAGCGCGCCGCGCGCCTGCAACTGCTGGCGATGGCCGCCGGTACCATCAAGCCGATCGCCCCGGCGCTGGGCCGCGACGCCCACGACTGGATCGACCGGCCCAAGCGCCACGGCGCCGCTTTCAACTATTACGCCCGGCAGGCGCTGCGTGTCCACGCCGATTGCCTGAACTGACCCTGACTGCCTTGCTTGCGGAGCCTTGCACAATGACTAATCGATTCCACGGCATCATCGGCTACACCATCACCCCGTTCAGCCAGGACGGTGAACAGCTCGACCTGCCAGCCCTGGGCCAGTCCATCGAACGCCTGATCGATGGTAACGTCCAGGCCATCGCCCCGTTGGGCAGCACCGGCGAAGGCGCCTACCTGAGCGACAATGAATGGCAACAGGTCGCGCAATACAGCCTGGAGCGTATCGGCAAGCGCGTGCCGAGCATCGTCAGCGTTTCCGACCTGACCACCGCCGGCGCGGTGCGCCGCGCACGCTTCGCCCAGCAGCATGGCGCGGACGCGCTGATGGTGCTGCCGGCGGCCTACTGGAAACTCGGCGAAGCGGAGATCCTCCAGCACTACCGCGCCATCGGCGCGGCTGTCGACATCCCGATCATGCTCTACAACAACCCGGCCACCAGCGGCACCGACATGCCGGTGGAGCTGATCCTGCGCATCGTGCGCGAAGTGGACAACGTGACCATGGTCAAGGAGAGCACCGGCGACATCCAGCGCATGCACAAGCTGCAGTTGCTCGGTGAAGGCCAGGTGCCGTTCTACAACGGCTGCAACCCGCTGGCGCTGGAGGCCTTCGTCGCCGGTGCGGCGGGCTGGTGCACCGCGGCGGCCAACCTGATTCCCGAACTGAACCAGCAGTTGTACAAGGCAGTGCAGGCCGGCGAGCTGGAACAGGCCAAGGCCCTGTTCTACCGCCAGTTGCCCCTGCTCGAGTTCATCCTCAAGGGCGGCTTGCCTGCTACCATCAAGGCCGGTTTGGCGATCAGCGGATTGGCGGTGGGCGAGCCACGTCGGCCGGTATTCGGGTTGGATGACCCGGGCAAGGCGACATTGCAGGCCTTGCTCAAGCAGTTGCGTAACGCGGGCTGACTATTTGACCGCGAAGGGGCGACACATGATGTCGTCCCTTTTGCCTTGGGTGATACCGCCAAGACAAGGACATGTGGGGCGTATTCCACACCCAGGAGTGGGTGCCTGTCCCCAGCTTTGCGACAAGCCACGAGGGGGCTCTCTTTCGCATTATTGCAACATCTTGAAACATGTGGCGTTTCGCCATTTTTCTCTTGGCACAGCCGTTGCTCAAGCCCCTACAAGGCACATCGCCACCCCGTGCGGTGGCCCAGATGCCGGTCTGCACAACACGGGGCATACGGCAATGAAAAAACCAGCAGCAACCTCCTTTGCGGTGTTCAGGTTGTCCTCCCTCACGGCACTGCTGCTCAGCCTCGGGCTGGCCAGCGCGGTCGCGGGGTCGCTCGACGACGTGAGCCAGCCACCACCCACCGACCCGTCCGCCTACAGCGATCCGCCAGCCAACCCGGTGGATGCAGCGGCGGCGCTGGATGCACTGAAGACCATGCCCGAGGCCAACCAGGGTTCGCTGGAGCTCAGCAACAACGCCTATGGCGACCGCGCCACGGTGACCAGCAACAATGTGCTGCCCCCCACGTTGCAGACCTCGCGCAAGTACCCCACCAACGGCAAGCCCAGCCCACTGTTCGGCGCCGAGCCGTTCACCCAGCAACTGCTGCTGTTCGAGGAGTTCGGCCCGGAGAAGCTCGACCCGGCCACCCCGCCCTATGCGCTGACGTTCCCGCCCCCCGTGATTGGCGCCGCCCCCGCGCAAGACCCCGACTACGCCGCGCGCAGCAGCCCCAACGGCAATGCCCTGGAGGCCTTCCTCACCCAGCCGGGGCTGACGCCGTTCCCGTCGCAGTACGCCAACGTGCTCGACCGCAACCCATGGAAAGCGCAGATCGAGATGTTCCTCAACCGCAGCGGCGTCGGTTCGCCCGCCGAAGGGAGGCCGCCAGGAAAAGGCTGGTCGCACCAACGCTGGAACGAGTTCTACCCGCAGGCCGCATTCAAGACCGCCCAGGCCGGCGCGCGCATCAACCAGGGCCTGCGCGACCGCAAGCAACTGCACAACTACGCCAAGGGCGAATTCGCTCCTGGCGGCCTGTACTACCAGACCTCCGACATCCCCACCACCCTGGGGACCACCAAGGGCATCGACACGCGCTTCCACCCGAAGATGCCGCTGCAGAACCACAAGGCGCTGTGGACCTTCGACGGCACCTTCCCGGTCAAGCTGCTGATGGTGCGCTACGGCCAGCCGGTGCTGATGCGCCACTACAACGCCCTGCCCATCGACCCCTCGGCCAACAATGGCTTCGGTCTGCACACCATCTCCACCCACGAGCACAACGGTCACTCGCCGGCCGAGAGCGACGGCTTCGCCAACGCCTATTTCTTCCCTGGCCAGTACTATGACTACCGCTGGCCGATCCAACTGGCCGGCTACGACACCATCAACACCCGCGCCCAGGACCCGCGCGCGGCGTTTCCCTGCGCGCCGGGCGAAACCCTGTTCGTCAACGATGCCTCGCCTGGCCTGAAAACCTGCGAAAACGGCAGCATCAAGATCCGCGGCGACTGGCGCGAGACCATGAGCACCCACTGGTTCCACGACCACATGCTCGATTTCACCGCGCAGAACGTCTACAAGGGCAACGCGGTGATGATGAACTACTACTCGGCCCTGGACCGTGGCAACGAAGCCTTGCAGGACGGCGTCAACCTGCGTTTGCCCAGCGGTAGCGCCATGCCCTGGGGCAACCGCGACTACGACGTCAACCTGGTGGTCGCCGACAAGGCCTGGGATGCCAACGGCCAACTGTGGTTCAACCCATTCAATACCGACGGTTTCCTCGGTGACCAGATCCTGGTCAACTGGCAGTACCAACCCAAACTGAAGGTGCGTGCGCGCAGCTACCGCTTCCGCATCCTCAATGGCTCGGTGTCGCGCTACTTCAAGTTTGCCGTGGTCCGGGAAGTGCCCGGCAATAGCGGTGAGCTCAAGGGCCCGGCGGGCTCCAATGTGTCCTACAACCGCGTGCCGTTCCACATGATCGCCAACGACGGCAACATCATGGAACACGCCGTGCCGTTCGACGGCAGCCTGGACCTCAACGGTGACGGCAACCTGCAGGACAACAACGCCATCCTGCCGTTGCAAGGCATCGCCGAACGCTACGACATCATCATCAACTTCGCGAAAAACGGGATCAACGTCGGCGACAAGCTGTACTTCGTCAACCTGATGGAGCACGAAACCGGCAAAGGCCCGAAACAAGCGATCGCGCTGGCGGATGTGTTGTCCGAGAAGTACAAGGCGGTGATCCGGCAGACCAGCAAAGGCCCGGAATGGGACGGCGGCGATCCGGTGGTCGGCAAGTTCCTGCAATTGATCGTGCAACCCTACAGCGGCCAGGACCTCAGCATGAACCCGGCCCTGTACGAGCCGGCCAAGCCCGGCAAGGCCGCTGGCCTGGTGATGATCCCGTTGCCGATCGACCGCAACAGCGTCAGCGAACAGGCCAAGATCAAGGCCGCGCGCCACCGCGAGTTCCTGTTCGGCCGCTCCGACGGCACCGACAGCGCGCCATGGACCATCAAGACCGACGGCGGCTTCGGCTACAGCATGGATCCCCGGCGTATCAACGCTGCGCCGCAACTGGCCAGCGAAGCCACCGAGGGCGGCTTCAGCGGCGACGGCACCTTGGAAGTGTGGAAGATCAAGAACGGCGGCAATGGCTGGAGCCACCCGGTGCATGTGCACTTCGAGGAAGGGGTGATTCTCAGCCGCGACGGCAAGGCGCCGCCGGAATGGGAAAAATGGGCACGCAAGGACGTCTACCGCATCGGCCCGGATGCCGACTCCTCGGAAGCAGTGGAAATGGCCATCCGGTTCCGTGAGTTCGCCGGCACCTACATGGAGCACTGCCACAATACCCAGCACGAGGACACCTCGATGCTGCTGCGCTGGGACCTGGAGCACCCCGGCCAGTTCCAGATGATGCCGACCCCGCTACCGGGCTGGGATGGGGTGCAATACGTCAACTCTGCGGCCCTGCCGACCTTCCGCACCGCCAGCAGCGGCCCGGGCAACGACGCCAACAAGCCGCCGCTGGCCGTCAACGACAGCGCCGCCACCACCGCGGGCAAGCCGCTGGTGCTCAACGTGCTGGCCAACGACACAGACCCCGACGGCAACCTGCCGCTGAGCGTCAGCAGCCTGGCCCAGCCCGATTCCGGCCAGGGCGTAACCAGCAGCAACGGGACCCAGGTGACCTACACCCCACCGGCCACGGTCGCCAGCCCGTTCACCGCCAGCTTCACCTACGCCACCCGCGATGCCAAAGGCCTCGAGTCGCTGGCCCCGGCCACGGTGAGCATCGCGGTCTCGCCTGCGCTGCCGATGGACGATATACAGGTCAGCAGCGCCAGCGTGCAGTTGCGCAGCAACAGTCGCTGGACCTGGGAGGTTTCCGGCACCACCTCGGTGGCCGCCGGCAACAGCATCCGGGTGACCAGCAACACCACCAGCGGGCCGCTCGACCTGGGCCTGGCGACGTTAAGCGCCAGCGGTTCCGGCGCGCGCTGGAAACTGTCGGTGACCACCACCGGCAGCGGTCCGGCCTCGCCACCGACGGTAACGGTCAAGTCGGCGCTGGGGCAGAGCGTGACGGTACCGTTGAGCATACGTTGAGACCGCCAAGCCCCAATAGGAGTTTGGCGTGGGAGCAGGCTTGCCCGGCGATGAACGCACCGCATGGCACCGGCCTTGCCGGTGTTCGCGGGGCAAGCCCGCTCCCACGCTGCCCTGGCCTGTCCCTGACCAGAGGGTAAAACCATGCCCCGCCTCTGCCGCCTGCTGTTCCTGCTGCTGCTTACCCTCACCCTGCCCTGGTCAGTGCCCCCCACCCGCAGCGCGACACCGTCCACCCCCTGGGGCGCCGACTATTTCCCCAACATCCCCCTGCTCACCCAGGACGGCGACAAGGTGCGTTTCTTCGACGACCTGATCAAGGACAAAGTGGTGGCCATCAACTTCATCTTCACCGGCTGCGGCGACTCCTGCCCGGTGGAGACCGCGCGCCTGCGCCAGGTGCAGAAGCTGCTGGGTGAGCGCGTCGGGCAGGACATCTTTTTCTACTCCATCAGCATCGACCCCTACAACGACACCCCCGCCACCCTCAAGCGCTACGCCCAGAAGTTCGCCATCGGCCCCGGCTGGACCCTGCTCACCGGCGAGGCCGCCGACATCGAGCAACTGCGGCGCAGCCTGGGCCTGTACATCGAGGGCCTGGAGAACGGCCGCAGCAAGGACCACAACCTCAGCCTGATCATCGGCAACCAAGCCTCCGGGCGCTGGATGAAGGCCTCGCCGTTCGAAAGCCCGTACATCCTCGCCGACCGCCTGGCCAACAGCCTGCACAACTGGAAGACCGCCAGCGCCCAACGCCGCGACTATACCCAGGCGCCGGACATTCGCCCGCCGAGCGCTGGCGAACAGCTGTTCCGGACCCGTTGTTCCTCGTGCCATACCCTCGGCGATGCCGAGCGTGGCGTCACCCATGGCATCGGGCCAGACCTGCTTGGGGTGACCCGCCAGCGCGACGAGGCCTGGCTGAAACGCTGGCTGATGGCACCAGACCAGATGCTCGCGGCCAAGGACCCGTTGGCCATGCTGTTGTATGAGCAGTACAACCAGCTGGCGATGCCCAATATGCGCCTGGGCGAGACGGAGGTTGCCGCTTTACTGGGGTACCTGGACGAAGAAACCGCTCGGCTGCAGAAGCAGTAGAAGGCCTGCATGCCCTGTGGCACGGTACGCCGTCATGATGACGACCAGACCGGCCAGGCCAGCAGAAACCCCAAAAGGCTCAGGCACAGCACCATCCATCCGATAAAGATGGGCGGTGCAGCGCCCGTGCGTTGCCGGACACCACTGGACACCCAGATCACCGGCACCGTGCCTAGCGTGATCAACGCCTGCAACGCCATGACCAGGCCTGGCTGCATGGATTGGTGGTGCCAAGCGGCCAACAAGGCAAAACCGGCGAACGCGATAACCATCCAGCCCCAACCGACCAAATGGATCAATGCCAGCAGCAACAGGCGCACGCCATCGTCCAGCTCGAGCCAGCGTCGGGAAAGCGCCACGCTGTGGTAGGACATGAACTGCCGGCGCGTGCTGTAGACAACGCCGACAAACAGAATGAGCAGCAAGGCGGCGCCGTAAAAACAAGCTGAAGCGATCAGGCTCGACATGGCAGGGCTCCTGAATGCGCGCCGTCCGCTTGGTCAGGCGCAGGCGACGATGATGGCGCGAGGTTGCAACTGGCCGCTACTGGCAAAACTGCCAGGTCCGGCGCCAGGCGCGCGGCCCCTTGACCAACGTATCCAGCCCGCTCCATGCTCGAACGCTTCCACCCCACGCTCAAGGAATGACCGCATGAAGCTGGAAACACTCGCCATCCACGCAGGCTTCAGCCCCGACCCGACCACCAAGGCGGTGGCCGTGCCGATCTACCAGACCACCTCGTTCGCTTTCGACGATACCCAGCACGGCGCCGACCTGTTCGACCTGAAGGTCGCCGGCAACATCTATTCGCGCATCATGAACCCCACCAACGATGTGCTCGAACAACGCATGGCCGCCCTCGAGGGCGGAGTCGGCGCGCTGGCGGTGGCCTCGGGCATGGCGGCCATCACCTACGCCATCCAGACCGTCGCCGAGGCCGGCGACAACATCGTCTCGGTGGCCAAGCTGTACGGCGGCACCTACAACCTGCTGGCCCACACCCTGCCGCGCATGGGTATCACCACCCGCTTCGCCGCCCATGACGACATCGCCGCCCTCGAGGCGCTGATCGATGACCGGACCAAGGCAGTGTTCTGCGAATCCATTGGCAACCCTGCCGGCAATATCGTCGATATTGCGGCCCTGGCCGAGGCGGCCCATCGCCATGGCGTGCCGCTGATCGTCGACAACACCGTGGCCACCCCAGTACTGTGCCGGCCGTTCGAACACGGCGCCGATATCGTGGTGCACTCGCTGACCAAGTACATCGGTGGCCACGGCACCAGCATCGGCGGCATCGTCATCGACTCGGGCACATTCCCCTGGGCTGCTAACAAGGAGCGTTTCGCCCTGCTCAACACCCCTGACCCGTCATACCACGGGGTGACCTACACTGAGGCTTTCGGCGCCGCCGCGTTCATCGGCCGCTGCCGCGTGGTGCCGCTGCGCAACACTGGCGCGGCGCTCTCGCCGTTCAATGCCTTCTTGATCCTGCAAGGCTTGGAAACCCTGGCCCTGCGCATGGAGCGCCATACCGAGAACGCGCTTAAGGTCGCCCACTATCTGCAAGCGCACCCGCAAGTGGCCTGGGTGCAATACGCGGGCCTGGTCGACCATCCCGAGCATGGCCTGGCCCTGCGCTACACCGGCGGCAAGCCAGCGTCGATCCTCTCGTTCGGCATCCAGGGCGGGCAAACGGCCGGCGCGCGCTTCATCGACGCATTGCAACTGGTGGTGCGACTGGTCAATATCGGCGACGCCAAATCGCTGGCCTGCCACCCCGCGTCCACTACCCACCGCCAGCTCAATGACGAAGAGCTGGCGAAAGCCGGTGTGCCGCGGGACATGGTGCGCCTGTCGATCGGCATCGAGCACTGCGACGACATCATCGCCGACCTGGCCCAGGCACTGGAGGCCAGCCGCGGCTGAGCCATCCGCGCCCCACCCAATGCCGACGGCGGGCGCATGTTCTGCAAGCCTGGATACCCCGCAATGACCCTGCTTTACCTGAAACTGCTGGTCACCCCGCTGCTGATGTGGGCCATTTCCCTTGCCGCGCGTCGCTGGGGCAGCCTGCTGGGCGGCCTGCTTTCCGGCCTGCCGATCACCTCGGGGCTGGTGATGACCTTCCTGAGCCTGGAACAGGGCAGCGCCTTCGCCCTGAACGCGGTACCCGGCGCGCTGGGCGGGCTGGCGGCGGTGCAGGCCACCTACGCCTTCTACCTGTACGCCACGCGCAAGGTCGGGCTGGCCCCGGCGGTACTGCTGGCAGTGCTGTTCTACGGGCTGGCGGCCTATGCCTTTACCCATTGGGGCAACCTGTATGTGTCGGTGGCCGTGGCACTGCTGCTGATCGGCGTGCTGATCCGCGCCAGCGGCCGTGAACCCAAGCCTGACACCCTGGCCCGACCGCGGCACCGTTATTGGGAAATCCCCTTGCGCATGGTGTCCGCCACCACTTTGCTGATGGTCACCACCAGCCTGGCCAGTTGGCTGGGGCCAGCCACCAGCGGCATGCTTGCGCCCATCCCGGTGATCGCCTGGCCGTTGATGGTGTTCGCCCATATGCAGGGCGGCCGGGCAGGCATGGCGGCGATGGTGCGGGGCAATGCAATTGGTGCGGTGGGGGTGATTGCGTTCTACCTGGCCGTGGCGGCACTGCTCGAGCCGCTGGGGGTTGCCGTGACCATCACCCTGGCGATGCTGCTGGCGGTGCTGTTGACCGTCGCCCTGGCCGCAGCCTTGCGCAGGGCCTGAGCCGCTGCTTGTTCCGCCATAGGGCCGACACTGCAATCGCGGGGCGAGCCCGCTCCCACAAAAGCCGCATTGAACTTGAGCTGCAACCAAAAAGCCGCTTTCGTTTGCCCGAAAGCGGCTTTTGAAGGGCACTCACTCCCCTTCGCCCTTCTCGCCCCGCACCACCGGTAATTGCCCGTCGAGCATCGCTTTGGCCAGCCCGCTGAGGTAGTAGGTGGCGCGCATCAGTGTCTGTGCCTCGCGTGGTTTTACCAGCGCCTGTTGCGTGAGGCCGGTGATCACGCCGAGGATGACCGAGGTCTCCTGCAGCACCTCCCGCGTTGGCAAGCCCGGTATCGCCTGTACCCAGTTGCGAATCGAATGTCGCCCGGCACGTGTCGCCAGGCTGACGATCTTCAATTGCCCCGGGCCTTTCGGCCAATCGTCCTTGTTCACTCGCTGCCCCCTGTAATACCCGGTAGGAAAATCAAGAGCCCGCCGCGCCCAGCGCCTGGTGCCGACCAGGCCAGCCCACGCGATCCGTGCGTGATGCTCTGCCCAGAAACCTGGTCGATCCGTGTTGCTGGAGCGCGACGGGCAGGGCGAGACTAAAGCCCACGCTCACCCCGCCACAATGGCCAAACGGGTGGAAATGGGCCTTTAGGAAATGGCCTACAGCAACGCCGGAATGCGACATGTAGGAACGCTACCCCCCCTGCCCAGCGTCCGGACTTCGCGCTAGTGTGGTGTTTTGCAAATACACCCCATGATTCGCGAGTGTTTTTTGTGCAACAGCACACTAGGATGCCCCTTCGTCCCGCGGAGCCTGCCAGCACGATGCCCAGAACGAGCAAAGCCACCGACCCGTCCTACGAGCTGATGGACGACCACGAAGGCGCCTCGCTGATCTACCGCCAGCACGGCTTCCCCAGCCCGCTGGTGCGCTGGCACTTCCACAAGGAATACGAGCTGCACCTGATCGTCGCCAGCGCCGGCAAGGTGTTCATCGGTGACTACATCGGCAACTTCGCCCCCGACACGCTGTTCCTCACCGGCCCCAACCTGCCGCACAACTGGATCAGCCAGGTCGGCCCCGACGAGGTGGTGGGCAAGCGCGACATGCTGGTCAACTTCACCGACGAGGTACTCGAGGACGGCAGCCAGGTGTTCGCCGAGCTCACCCAGCTGGCCCCGCTGCTGGCCCGGGCACGCTACGGCATCGAGTTCCGCGACCCGGCACTGATCAAGGAGAGCCGCCAGCTGCTGCAACGCATCGCCGACAGCCGCGGCATGACCCGCCTGGGATACTTTTTTATCCTCATGGAACAGCTTGCCGCCTGCGATGACTACCAACTGCTGTCCACCGTCACCTCTTCGCAGCTGGCCGACGAACACAACGTCGAGCGTATCAACCGGGCGGTGGACTACATCTTCCAGCACTACGCCCAGGACCTGAGCCAGAACGAGGTGGCCGAGCACCTGGGCATGACGCCGACCTACTTCTCGCGGTTCTTCAAGCAGGCCGCCGGGCGCGGCTTCGTCGAGTTCGTCAACCGGCTGCGGGTGAGCAAGTCGTGCGAGCTGCTGGCCAAGGGCGAGCTGCCGGTGACCGAGGTGTGCTTCGAATCAGGCTTCAGCAACCTGTCGAATTTCAACCGACGCTTCCTGCAACTCAAGGGCATGACCCCTTCCGACTACCGCAGCCTGGTGACCCAGCGGCTGACCGAGCAGAACCGCGCCTGAACACCGTGCGCAATCTCCTGCAGGAGCGGCCTTGTGCCGCGAAAGGGGCGCGCAGCGGCCCCAGGGTTTCGGCGTTAACGCATCAATCGCCGGGGCCGCGGCGCGGCCCTTTCGCGACACAAGGCCGCTCCTACAAGGGAATGCGCATAGCAAAAAAGTATCAGCCAAGGTGCAGGCGAGGCGTTGTCGGCGTCGTCGCGCAACGGTGTAATCCACCGCGAGCGACACAAAAACAATAACGTCTTCCCCGAGGGAGTTCACCAATGAACGACTCGATCAAGGCCTGCCTGGCCGCCGCCTGCCTCAGCCTGCCGCTGCATGCCCAGGCCGCCGATACCCTGACCATCGCCACGGTCAACAACAACGACATGATCCGCATGCAGCGCCTGGCCAAGGTGTTCGAGCAGCAGCACCCGGACATCCAGCTCAAGTGGGTGGTGCTTGAAGAGAACGTACTGCGCCAGCGCCTGACCACCGATATCGCCACCCAGGGCGGCCAGTTCGACGTGCTGACCATCGGCATGTACGAAGCCGCGCTATGGGGTGCCAAGGGCTGGCTGGCGCCGATGACCGACCTGCCCGCCAACTACAACCTCGACGACGTGTTTCCCTCGGTACGCAACGGCCTGTCGGCCAATGGCACGCTGTACGCCCTGCCCTTCTATGCCGAAGCCTCGATCACCTACTACCGCAAGGACCTGTTCGAGCAAGCCGGGCTGAGCATGCCCGAGCAACCCACCTGGACCCAGCTCGGCGAGTTCGCCGCCAAGCTCAACCAGCCCGATCAGGGCCAGTACGGCATCTGCCTGCGCGGCAAGGCCGGTTGGGGCGAGAACATGGCGCTGATCGGCACCGTGGCCAATGCCTTCGGCGCACGCTGGTTCGATGAGCAATGGCAACCCGAGTTCAGCACCAGCGAATGGAAGAACGCGCTGAACTTCTATGTGAACACCCTCAAGCAATACGGCCCGCCCGGCGCCTCCAGCAACGGCTTCAACGAAAACCTCGCGCTGTTCAACAGCGGCAAGTGCGCGATGTGGGTCGACGCCAGCGTCGCCGGCTCGTTCGTCACCGACAAGACCCAGAGCAAGGTCGCCGACCAGGTCGGCTTCACCTTCGCGCCCAAGGAAGTCACCGACAAGGGCGCCACCTGGCTGTATTCCTGGGCACTGGCGATCCCCACCAGTTCCAAATCCAAGGACGCCGCCAGGACGTTCGCCACCTGGGCTACCTCCGAGGCCTACGGCAAGCTGGTGGCCGAGAAAGAAGGCGTGGCCAACGTGCCGCCCGGCACCCGCGCCTCGACCTACAACGACGCGTACCTGGCCGCCGCGCCATTCGCCAAGGTCACCCTCGAATCACTCAAGCGCGTCGACCCCAACCACCCCACCCTCAAGCCCGTGCCCTACGTGGGCATCCAGCTGGTGACCATCCCCGAGTTCCAGGCCATCGGCACCCAGGTCGGCAAGCTGTTCGCCGCCGCCCTCACCGGGCAGATGAAAGTGGACCAGGTGCTGGCCTCGGCCCAGCAGTCCACCGAACGCGAGATGAAGCGCGCCGGTTACCCCAAGTAACCCGCAGCGCCCCCCGACCGCGCCGAACCCCGGCGCGGTGACCGCCCCTTTTTGCTGCATACGGAGTCGCCATGAACACATCGGCCCTCGACACCCCGAGCCTCGCCACCGCGCGCCCCGGCAAACGCCGCGTCGGCCCCGGCTGGTTCCTGGTCAGCCCTTCGGTGGCGCTGCTGCTGTTGTGGATGATCGTGCCCCTGGGCATGACCCTGTATTTCTCGCTGATCCGCTACAACCTGCTGTACCCCGGCGAAAACCAGTTCGTGGGCCTTGAGAACTTCGCCTTCTTCGTCACCGACGCCGGCTTCATGCCCGGCGCCCTGAATACCCTGACCCTGGTCGGCAGCGTGCTGGCGATCAGCGTGGTGCTCGGCGTGCTGATTGCCGCGCTGCTGGAGGCCGGCGAGTTCTGGGGCCGCGGCGTGGTGCGGGTGCTGCTGATCTCGCCGTTTTTCATCATGCCCACGGTCAGCGCGCTGCTGTGGAAGAACCTGATCTTCCACCCGGTGTCGGGCATCCTCGCCGCCGTGTGGCGCCTGTTCGGCGCGCAACCGGTGGACTGGCTGGCGCACTACCCGCTGCTGTCGATCATCCTGATCGTCTCCTGGCAGTGGCTGCCGTTCGCCATCCTGATCCTGATGACCGCCATGCAGTCGCAGGATCTGGAACAGAAGGAAGCCGCGCGCCTGGACGGCGCAGGCCCCTTGGCGATCTTCTGGCACCTGACCCTGCCGCACCTGGCGCGGCCCATCGCCGTGGTGGTGATGATCGAGACCATCTTCCTGCTGTCGGTGTTCGCCGAGATCTTCACCACCACCAGCGGCGGCCCCGGATACGAGTCCACCAACCTTGCCTACCTGATCTACAACCAGGCGCTGCTGCAGTTCGACGTCGGCATGGCCTCGGCCGGTGGCCTGATCGCCGTGCTGATCGCCAATATCGCCGCCATCGTGCTGGTTCGCATGATCGGCAAGAACCTCACCGCGCGCAGCTGAGGAGCCCGCCATGCTGACACTCAAGCAAACCCGCACCCTGAAGAACGCCCTGCTCGGCCTGCTGTGCTGGGCCATCGCCCTGGTGATCTTCTTCCCGATTTTCTGGATGCTGCTGACCAGCTTCAAGACCGAGCTGGACGCCTTCGCCACGCCGCCGCAGTTCATCTTCGCGCCGACGCTGGAGAACTACCTGCACATCAACGAGCGCAGCGACTACTTCGCCTACGCCTGGAACTCGGTGCTGATCTCCTTCTCGGCGACCCTGCTGTGCATGCTTATCGCCGTGCCGGCGGCGTATTCGATGGCCTTCTTCGAAACCCGCCACACCAAGCGCACGCTGCTGTGGATGCTGTCGACCAAGATGCTGCCGCCGGTGGGCGTGCTGATGCCGATCTACCTGCTGGCCAAGCAGTTTGGCCTGCTGGATTCGCGCCTGGCGCTGGTCATCGTCTACACCCTGATCAACCTGCCGATCGTGGTGTGGATGGTGTACACCTACTTCAAGGACATCCCCGTGGACATCCTTGAAGCTGCGCGCCTGGATGGCGCCGGCACCTGGCAGGAGATCGTCCGCGTGCTGCTGCCGATCGCCCGCGGCGGACTGGCCTCGACCCTGCTGCTGTCGTTGATCCTGTGCTGGAACGAGGCGTTCTGGTCGCTCAACCTGACCTCGTCCGCCGCCGCCCCGCTGACCGCGCTGGTGGCCTCCTACTCGAGCCCCGAAGGGCTGTTCTGGGCCAAGCTCTCGGCCGTTTCGACCCTGGCCTGCGCGCCGATTCTGATCTTTGGCTGGATCAGCCAGAAGCAGCTGGTGCTCGGGCTCTCCTTCGGTGCTGTGAAATGACTTCCCGCCACTCCCACGCCAATTCTGTTCTCGCCTCTGACAAGGACACCCACCATGGCTGACCTGAAAATCCGCAACCTGCACAAAGGCTTCGATGGCCACGCCATCATCAAGGGCATCGACCTGGACGTGCGCGACCGCGAGTTCGTGGTGTTCGTCGGCCCCTCCGGCTGCGGCAAGTCCACCCTGCTGCGCCTGATCGCCGGCCTCGAGGAGGTCAGCAGCGGCAGTATCACCCTCGACGGCGCCGACATCACCGACACCGCCCCGGCCAAGCGCGACCTGGCCATGGTGTTCCAGACCTACGCCCTGTACCCGCACATGACCGTGCGCAAGAACCTGTCGTTCGCCCTGGACATGGCCGGCGTCGCCAAGCACGAGGTCACCGCCAAGGTCGACAACGCCGCGCGCATCCTCGAGCTGCAACCGCTGCTCGAACGCAAGCCGCGCCAGCTGTCCGGCGGCCAGCGCCAGCGGGTGGCGATCGGCCGTGCCATCGTGCGCAACCCGAAGATCTTCCTGTTCGACGAGCCGCTGTCCAACCTCGACGCCGCCCTGCGCGTGCAGATGCGCCTGGAGCTGGCGCGCCTGCACCAGGAGCTGGCCGCGACGATGATCTACGTGACCCACGACCAGGTCGAGGCCATGACCCTGGCCGACAAAGTGGTGGTACTCAACGGCGGGCGCGTCGAGCAAGTGGGCTCGCCGCTGGAGCTTTACCACCATCCGGCCAACCTGTTCGTCGCGGGGTTTCTCGGCACGCCGAAGATGGGCTTCCTGCGTGGGCACCTGAGCCGTAACCAGGGCAACCAGTGCGAGGTAGCGCTTGAGTGTGGTGCGCGCATCGCCCTGCCGCTGTGCGCGGGCGAGCTGCATACCGGCAGCCAGGTGACCCTGGGGATCAGGCCCGAGCACCTGAGCATCAGCCCGGGGTGCCAGGGCGCGCCGGGGTCGCTGCAGGTGACGGCCGATGTCAGTGAGCGGCTGGGCAGCGACAGCTACTGCCATGTGCGCGCCGCGTCCGGCGAGATGCTCACGGTGCGCGTGCGCGGGGACTTCGCGCCGACCTTCGGCGAGGCCCTGGAGCTGACCTTCGACCCCGCCCACTGCCACCTGTTCGACAGCAACGGCCAAGCCCTCGACAAGCGCCTGCAACAGGCGGCCTAAGGACCTTCAGGATGAAACTCAACCAACACAATCTCCCCCGCCTGGCGGTAGCCCGCCCCAGCTACGACCCAAGCCAATTGCGCCAGGGCATCGTGCACATCGGCGTCGGCGGCTTCCACCGCGCCCACCAAGCCGCCTACACCGACGCCCTGATGAACCTGGGCGAAGGCCTCGACTGGGCCATCTGCGGCGCCGGCCTGCGCCGCGAAGACCGTGCCATGCGCGATGCCCTGGCCGCGCAAGACCACCTCTACACCCTGTTTGAACTGGGCGACCAACACGACACCCAGGTCCGCGTGATCGCCGCGATCAACGGCATGCTGCTGGCCGAGGACGGCGCCGAAGCGCTGCTGACCAAACTGGCCGAACCCAACATCCGCATCGTCTCGCTGACCATCACCGAAGGCGGCTACTGCATCGACGACAGCACCGGCGAATTCCGCACCGACCTGCCGCAGATCCAGCACGACCTGGCCAACCCGCAAGCCCCACAGAGCGTGTTCGGCTTCCTCTGCGAAGCCCTGCGCCGCCGCCGCGGGGCCGGCAGCGGGCCGTTCACGGTGATGTCCTGCGACAACCTCCCGCACAACGGCGACGTCGCCCGCAAGGCCCTGCTGGCCTTCGCCCACCTGCAGAACCACGACCTGGCCCGCTGGATCGACGGCCACGTCAGCTTCCCCAATGCCATGGTCGACCGCATCACCCCGATGACCAGCCCCGCCCACCGTCAGCAGCTGCTCGAGCGCCACGGCGTCGACGATGCCTGGCCGGTGGTGTGCGAGCCGTTTTTGCAATGGGTGGTGGAAGACAAGTTCGTCGCCAGCCGCCCGGCCTGGGAACAGGTCGGCGTGCAATTCACCGACGACGTCACGCCCTATGAAGAAATGAAGATCAAGCTGCTCAACGGCAGCCACCTGGCCCTCACCTACCTGGGCTTTCTGCAAGGCTACCGCTTCGTCCACGAAACCCTCGCCGACCCACTGCTGCACCGCTACATGCGCACCTTCATGGACCAGGACGTCACCCCGCAACTGGCCCCGGTACCGGGCATCGACCTGACGCGCTACAAGCACAGCCTCACCGAGCGCTTCGCCAACCGCGCCATCGCCGACCAGCTGGAGCGCGTGTGCTCCGACGGCTCGTCGAAATTCCCCAAGTTCATCGTGCCCACCGCCAACCGCCTGATCGCCGACGGCAAGCCCCTGGAGCGCGTGGCCCTGGTGGTGGCCGCCTGGGCCCTGTACCTGCGCGGCGAGGACGAACAGGGCACCCGCTACAGCATCCCCGACCCCCGCGCCGCCGACTGCCAGGCCCGGGTGGCGCAGCGCGACGGCCTGGCTGCCCGGGTGCTCGGCGACGAGGCGATCTTCGGCAGTGCAATCCCCGCGTCCAAAGCCTTCGTCAGCGCCTTCGAGCGCCTGTACGACAGCTTGTGCGAAATCGGCGTGAGTGAAACCCTGCGCCAGATCCTCGGCGACTGACACGGAGGTTTTCGAAATGGACGGACTGTTCCTCGGCATCGACTGCGGCACCCAAGGCACCAAGGCCCTGGTGCTGGACGCCGGCAGCGGCCAGGTGCTGGGCCTGGGCAGCGCCGCCCATGCGCCGCCCCAAGGTCGCGATGGCCGGCGCGAGCAGGATCCGGCCGACTGGCTGCAAGCCCTGCGCACAGCGGTGTCCGCTGCGTTGGGCGAAGCTGGTGTGGATGGCCAAGCCATTCGCGCACTGGCGGTGTCCGGCCAGCAACACGGCCTGGTGCTGCTCGACGCCCAAGGCCAGGTGCTGCGCCCGGCCAAGCTCTGGTGCGACACCGAAAGCGCGCCCGAGAACGCGGAGTTGCTCGATGCCCTCGGCGGCGCCCAAGGCTCGCTTGAACGCCTCGGGCTGGTGATCGCGCCGGGCTATACCCTGTCCAAATTGCTGTGGACCCAGCGCCAACATCCCGAACTGTTCGCCCGCCTCGCCCATATCCTGCTGCCCCACGACTACCTGAATTACTGGCTGACCGGTCGCGCCTGCACTGAGCCCGGCGACGCCTCCGGCACCGGCTACTACGATGTACGCCGCCGCGCCTGGGCGCCTGATGTCCTTCAGCACATCGAGCCCGGCGAGCGTCTTTTGGCTGCGCTGCCTGAACTGGTCGAATCCGGCGATTGCCTCGGCACCCTGCGCAAACAGGCCGCCATTGCCCTCGGCCTGAGCCCACAGACCTGGGTAGCCACTGGCGGCGGCGACAACATGCTCGGCGCCATCGGCACCGGCAATATCGCCCCCGGCATGATCACCCTGAGCCTCGGCACCTCCGGCACCCTGGCCGCCCATGCCGACCAGCCCCACGTCAGCGCCCAGGGCGAAGTGGCGACCTTCTGCGCCTCCAGCGGCGGCTGGCTGCCGTTGATCTGCACCATGAATCTCACCAGCGCCTGCGCCCTGGTGCGCGACCTGCTGGAACTCGACCTTGACCGTTTCACTGAGCTCGCCGCCCAAGCCCCGATCGGCGCCGACGGCCTGCTGATGCTGCCCTTCTTCGACGGCGAACGCGTGCCCGCATTACCCGAAGCCAGCGCCAGCCTGCATGGCATGACCAGCGCCAACCTAACCCGCGCCAACCTCTGCCGCGCCGTGCTCGAAGGCACCTGCTTCAGCCTGCGCTACGGCCTCGACCTGTTGCGCGCCAGCGGCCTACCAGGCAGCGAAATCCGCCTGGTCGGCGGCGCGGCGAAAAGCCCGCTTTGGCGCCAGATACTGGCCGACCTGCTCGGCCTGCCGGTGGTATGCCCCCAACAGACCGAAGCCGCCGCCCTCGGCGCCGCGCTTCAGGCCGCCTGGAGCCTAGGCCGCCAGCTGGGCCAAGGCGATAGCCTCGAAACCCTGTGCCACCGCTGCGTCGCCCTCGACGAAAGCACCCGAACCCTGCCCCGCCCGGCGCAACAGGCCGAGTACGAGGTCGCTTATCAACGCTACCGGGATCAACTGCCTGCGCGCTGAGCGCAGGTATCCTGCCCTTATCTATCGTTCTGGAGAACTGCATGTACCTGGTGTGTGGCGAGGCCCTGTTCGATGTCTTCAGCCTGGAAAACAGCAACCGCAGCAGCGAGCTAGGATTTACCGCGATTGCCGGCGGGTCGCCGTTCAACGTCGCCGTCGGCCTGCGCCGGCTGGGCGTGGCATCGGCGTTGTTTGGCGGGTTGTCCAGCGACTACCTCGGCGCCCGGCTGCGCCGGGTGCTGGAAGAGGAACGGGTGGACTGCCGCCATGTGGTGACCAGCGATGCACCGACCACGCTGGCCATGGTCGGGCTGGATGCCAATGGCTCGGCGCAGTATCAGTTTCGCGGTGAAGGCTGTGCGGATCGGCAGGTGACACTGGAGCATTTGCCGGTGCTGGATGAGCGTGTGCGGGGCTTGCATGTGGGCTCGTACACCCTGGTGGTGCAACCCGTGGCCGATACGCTGATGGCGCTGGTGGAGCGCGAGCGGGACCGGCGCTTGATCAGCCTTGATCCGAATGTGCGGCTCAATCCGCAGCCGGATGTGGCGGTGTGGCGGCGGCAGGTGGAGGCGTTTGCAGGGCATGCGCATGTGATCAAGGCCAGTGAGGAAGACATCGCCTTGCTCTACCCAGGCCGGGAGCCCCGTGACGTGGCCCGTGGCTGGCTCAACGAGCGCTGCCGACTGGTTTTCATCACCCATGGAGCAGATGGAGCCAGCGTGCATTGCGCACATGGCTCATGGCAGCGCCCAGCAGATACCTCGTTGCCAGTAAGCGACACCGTAGGCGCCGGTGACACCTTCCAAGCCGCCGTGCTCGCCTACCTGGCTCGCCTAGGAGCAGACAGCCCAACCGGTGTGGCGAAGCTCCCCCATAAAACCATCGATGCAATCCTCGCCTACGCGATCCGGGCCTCAGCGATCACCTGCTCCCGAACAGGCCCAAATTTGCCATTCGACCATGAGCTGCCGCCAGTAGCCTAACCCAAGATAAACACCGCCGCCCCTCGTTGCGGGAGCGGCCTTGCGTCGCGAAAGGACCGCAAAGCGGTCCCAGCGATTTCAACCCAAACCACCATCGCGGCCTCAACCACTCCAACCACTCAAGCACTGCGTCTAGAAGGCATTGCCCCACAATGCAGAAGCACCCCAGCCAACGCCGCCCACCCTACAATGATGTTTTCCCTGACAAACTCCGGCTGATACCCGAAAAATAAAAACCGGTCAAACTCCAGGACCCTCATGTAATAAGTAATAAATAAAAGGTTATAAATCAGACAAATACAAAACAACCCGTAGCCGAGACGCGGACCTGAACACTTGGCGCGCAAGACAAATGCCGAGCACACGCCAAGCACCACGCACACGACAAACAGCCAAGCCATTATCTATCCCTCAACTCGACGATAACCTGTTCTCCTGTAAGCATGTCGATTCCCACCTCGAAGACTATCGAATGAGTACTCATGGTTTTTATTGCGCGGGCTTTGTCGGCCTCTATGTAACGAAACAACCGCCAGGTACCCGGCCTCAACACCAAGCGGTCGAGACTATACGCCGACAGTCCGAGATCCAGGACACCGTAGGCCACGTTACCGTGGGCACTCACCCCGCCTGCTGCTACCGCCAGATCCTGATAAACCCTGCGTACAGGCCCAACTGTACCGCTACGCCCATTTACAATGTTAAGTCCGTTTTCATAGATATTGTTCGCGCCGTGCAAGATCAATGGCAAACCTCCAATCATGCAACCAGCGCCCAGTGACAGCTTGCAGACAGCCACGCCTGTACTAATTTGCAAAACACCTGCGGTCACCCCCGCAACCAGCTTCGAGTACTCCCAGACCTGCGCGAGCAGTTCGCGATGCGCTTGTTCAAGGGCATCACGCCCCTCCTCCGCCGAGAGGTTACCCGTACGCACCTCATCGACAACCGCTTGCCCAAGGTAGGCAATTTCCTGGGTGAACTGAGCTCTGAGAACGCCATCGTCCAAATGCCGCGCACCTACTTCGCAGGCATACTGGGTCAGGCGAGCCGCCAGGCTGCTTACCTCCCAAAAGTCATGGTCCATGCTGGGGCTTCGATTGTCGCCCCTCATCGACTTTCGCCCCACTTTGCATAACCGCTGGTGTTGGCAATCAGATGGTGCCATTCGATAAATCCATAGCGAATAGCGAGATACTCCTGAGGATCCTGTGCATTGAGCAAAACCGAGTGAGGCACCTCCAGACGCTGATCCACAACGATCGCGTCTGACAGCTCAACCTTGAAATAACACTCTTGCTTACCCGCAGCGTTGATACGGTACAAATTGAGGCGACACTCCATTGTTTCCCGGCCGGCCAATGCCTCCGCCAACAACGGGGTCGCTTTGTCTATGTATTTGGTTATCAGAATTGGGCGATGCGTCGCACGTTCGGTATTGCCCACATTGGAAAAATTATGGCTAAACGAAAGCACCATAATTTCGTCCACATGAGCGATTTGGCATCGACCGCCAATTGAGTCGGTTGTTGAGCAACCTGCGGAGATCAGGCCTTGACGCCGCCCTTTAATAGACATGTAACCGTGATAAGCCATTTCGCCAACTCCCTGTAGGTGAAGGCCAGAAGGCTATGAATTTAAAACCTATCTGTATGTAGGACCCTACTGAAACTAATGCTCCGAATCATTTGAAAATATTGCCAATTTAGAGCCTTTAACAAAAATAATTGGTATTGATCTCTACTAACGCTTGGAGCTATGTCAGATTTTTCGAAGGTTCACTCCCAGCCAACAGACCGTAGCTCGTTCAGAATGTCCTCGACGGTACGCTGATGGCCAGTCTTCTCTAATTTCAAGTCGTAGCCAGCGGCCTCCAAAAATGCGGACAAGCGCCAAAACGCTCATGTCACCTTTAGCCAACGTCTCCATCCGCGTCACTGTGGAACGGGAAACGCCCGCACGACAGGCCAATACATCTTGGCTGAGCTTCATGCCGGACGGTCTTAAGCATTTCAGCGACATCACAGAGAGTGGACATCTACATCCCTGCTTTCAAGAAGTCCTGTACCCTCGCGATTCGCCTGCGCCTTGCTCCGAAGATAAGCCACCCGACTCAACAAGGAAGACGGTATGGGCTGGATTCCCTCCGGGTTCTTGGCAACGTCGGTGTGCACAAGCTGAAGAAAGGCCATGTCGGCCCCCGGTACGTCATGCTCAGCAGCTAGAAACGCCTCCTTCGGCTTAGATTCGAACATGTTCTGCCCCTCCGCCTGGACCATACGGCAACCACCGCATGTGCGACGTGATCAAAGATAAAAGGAGTGCAGCCTACAAAAACGACAACAGACCGTATGCCGGACGCGTCCCAAAATATTCGCTACTCACGAAACACTCTGTTTACTGCACCCAAGCGCTACAAGCCCTTGGCCATTAGCACAACCGCCCTAATCGACCCTACTCACCCAGCGCTCGTATAGTCCCTCCTTGATTACATAAACCGGGAAAGGACTCCATGCGTCACAGCCTTCTACTCCCCTGCCGATGGCTGGCCATCCTGGCCATGGCCTGCAGCACCCCGGCCCTGGCCGAACAAGCCGCAGGCGACTACTGGATCATCTACGGCAAAGGGGAACGCTTGCACAACGAGGTCTACGTCGCCGATGCCGCCGGCATCCTGCAAAAGCCCGGTGGCGTGCAATCTGCCCAGGTCATGCAGCTGTTCGAAGACCCGGCCTTCCCGACCCTCGCCGCCTACGAGGTGCAGGTCAAATGCAAACAGCGCCAGATCCGTCTGGACAGCGCCCGGGCGATACGCCGCTTCGACGGTGCCGTGAGGGATGTGAAAACCAACGCCAAAGACTGGGTCGCACCAAAGGACTACTGGTTGCAGCGCACCTTCGCCTTCGTCTGCGCCCCCGACAACCGCGCGCGCAACCAGATGCTGTCGATCGGCAAGATGCCGGCGGCGAAGATGGTCGCCACCATCCAGGCCATGTTCATCCAGTTGATTGGCGTGCAGGCCAACAGCCAGGCGGTGCAGGAGCTGGACGACATGCTGGCGAACACCCCACGATGAGCACACGCCATCTGCTGGTCCTTGGCCTGTTGCTGCCTGCGCTGGCCGGCTGCATCCCGACCCTGCCAGAGCTGATGGCAGGCAACCAATGGCAAGGGCGCGACGCCAAGCAGGCCATCGACTTCTTCGGCCCGCCCATGCGCATGGAGCCGTTGCCCGGCGGCACTGGGGTGCAGTTGGGCTGGTACCGCGATACCACCTACGTGCAAAAGGAGGTGGTCGGCAGCACCGCCGAGGTGCAAGGCAATGTGATGGTTCATACCAATTACTGGGACGACGTGGCCCACCCTGGCGGCTGCACGATCCTGATGTCGGTGAACAAGGCGCGGCAGATCAACGACTTTTCCACCAAGGGGCGCTGTAATGGCGTGAACCTGGCGCCATAGCGGCTTGGCGAACGTGGGAGCAGGTCCTTGGTGCTGACTTGTGGAAGCAGGCCTGTGGGAACAGGTTCGTTGGGAGGCACAGCGCTACTACGCAGTATTGTTGGCGTGGTACTCGCATTTCATCCACGTTGGATGCTTGGGCAGGCTAGAGAAGCGGATTAGCCGAAGACGGCTTGCTGCCAATGGTCCTCTGAAACGATGGCTATTGCTGCTCCAGCTTCACGAAGTTCTACAGCCTTGAGAATTTTCGTTCCATATGACGCATGGCGCCACTGCTCGTTGCCTATGCTGCCAACGATTAGATAATCCACCTTCTTGCTAACCGCGCCGCCAAGAATTCCACCGCGATCAGTAACTAGCTGCTGGCAGTCCTTGCGCGGGCCGAAGGCCATGATCCCTGTGAAAACGAAGTTTTTGCCTTCAAAGCAGAGCGAGGGCGGAGGCGCGCAGAAAGGTAGATCAGTCGGCCGCGAGACGATTGGGGGAGAAGTAGCGGACGAGATCACTTGAGGGGAAACCCCACCGAGCCTCTTGAGCATACCCAGCAGGTCAGCAGACTCCTCTGCATCAAGCTTGCCGTCAGCCAGCATGCTGCTCAATCGACGGTAGAGAAGGTTTATCACCGGGTCGTCGATATGAGCTAGGTTTCGCTCGATCCAGTCTTTGAGAAATACCGCCTCTTCCTGGGTGACCACATTATCAGCCACGAGCCCGGCCGCTAGGCCGGCCAACGCGTCGGCACTGCGCCTATCGATTCTTTCGGCGTTGAAGTAGCGGCTTGCTGCAAACTCGTTGTGAAAATCTGTCATTGATAGGGCTCCATGCTCATTAGGCAGAAGGCACAACGCTACTACGGCACGCCCCTGCCCGCGTACTGGCTTTCCATCCAGCTCAGACGGTTGGTCTCGCTGGTCGACGCGATCACGTTGCTGATCGCGCTATTGAGCCTGATCGCAGCTTGGCTCTCTAAAGTTAACGTAACTGGAAGTCGTGACGACTGGCTCGGCCTAATCTCAAACGCGTATAGGAAGTGAGGTGAGCAGGCCTGTGGGAGCGGGCGTGCCCCGCGACAGTGCCCGCCCAGCCCCCGCCCAAACATCAGCCCATGATTCACATCCAAGGCCAATGAGGTACTGCACCGCCGTCAGCAGCGTAGGCAGCTGATCAGTCTCCACCCTCGCCAGGTAACTGATCTTGTGCACCACACACATCAGCACAGTCGCCTGCTCCACTGCATGGTCCAGCGGATGCCCCGCCACCACGCGGGACAGCGGGTCTTGCATACCCACCTCCGCGCCTTCACCAAAAATAGCTTGACCCTTGTTAATCCTTCCTCATCACAGAACGTTCTTTGGGGCATACGATTTAGCCAAAAATGACGCCCCGCGATGCACCGCCTGCACGACTCATGCTCCTTGTAGGCTGGAATTCCGAGAACATGTGGGGTCATCTACTACATAACGATGCTCCCCCCAAACACCACCCTCAGCACACCAGGGATACCTCCCAATCAGACAGCCAAAGTAGGAATTTTCCTTTAATTTTGTAGGCGTTAGCGCTAATGTGGCAAGCAATGTGCCATTACGAAGCGTGAGATCCACTCCGTGTCTACAGCCGTCGCCCCAGTTCCAGGGACAATTATCAGCAATGAAATTTTGACAACCACCTTTCAATGCAGCACTCAAGGCGGAATGCGACGATCTCATGCTACGAATACATTGGTAATCGTCTCTAATCATGTGAAGTCTGTTTATGATGATCGGTGGGAAGGTGATATTTTTCACTACACTGGCATGGGCCAGTATGGCAATCAAAGCCTGAGATCCGCCCAAAATAAGACGTTAAATGAATCGCCAACCAACAAAATCAAAATACATCTTTTCGAAGTATTCGAACCCAAACAGTACACTTATATCGGCGAAGTAATTTTGGTTGGCGACGCCTATGAAGAGAAGCAGTATGACGCTCACATGAACCTCAGAAACGTATGGGTATTCCCACTTAAGCTATGTGCTAGCGACGCCCCGAAAATACCAGCTTCTTCGCTACTTAACGTAGTCAAAGAAAAAGAAAAAAAGATAAGAAAATTTAGCGATGTAGAAATCGAGGAAAATGCCCTTCGAACTCAGCAGCTACTCGTCAGTCGACGCCATACAGAAGCGCCGTACTATTTGCGATCGATCTGGGTGGCGGAATTTGCCAAGCGACGTGCCAAGGGAAACTGTGAGCTCTGCACTAAGCCCGCTCCTTTTGAACGAAGAAATGGCGAACCATATCTGGAAACTCACCATATACATTGGCTAGCCAGCGGAGGCGCAGATTCGGTTGAAAATACCGTTGCGCTATGCCCGAACTGCCACCGCCGAATGCATATTATCAACTGTAAAAAGGACATCAGGGCCCTACAACAGAAAGCACGCCGTTAACATTTAACTTGTGGGAATTTAGCCCCCTCAGGCGCTCACCTGACACGAGTAGTGAGAAAGTAATCACCTGCGAACCTCCTCTACTATCACACAAGGGCCTATCGCGCTACAGTCCACCTAACCCAACGATAGAGTATAAAGCTCAAAAATTTTAACCACTCGAAGTATTGTACGTAATTATAAAGCTTATAGGTCTGAGAAAAGATCTTTAGTCGGCTCGTGCTCAAGAGCTTCCAGATGAGAAAAATAAATTCGAGGCCTCTTCGCCATGGTACGCCCCTTCTCGTCCGTTCTATCGACAACACCAAAAATCCTGCATCGCAAAAACAAAAGCTGTTTATAGCGTACAATACTTCCGACTTGAGGATACGATGTCAAAATATGATCCATATACTTAAACCCCATAGAGTTCGAAGTTTTATTCTCTCTGGTCACCTCGCCTTCAAGCACAATATTTTCACCATGCCTTAGCTCAGGAAATAGAAAATCCTCTACATCTTCCTCTTCTTCCTCACAAAAAATGCGCTTATCCGATACACCTATTACAACCTCATCGACAACACCGTCAGTTACGCTCCCGATTTTGAGAATACGCCCATCCTCAATCAAAAGTGCAAGCCGACTTAAAGCCTTGTTACCAATTTCGACATAAAGATCCAGTGCATATTTCGGGACATAGATATACTCGCCAGTTTCATTTCTGATGCCTATGAGCTCTTTATCATCAGAAAACCTAGCCGAATCAAAACTCTCTACCCCAGCACGCCCCATATGTTTAGCAATTTTCGCAAACCATTTTATTGCATTTAGAGCTTTCTTAAGTAGATCACAAAATCCAAACTCTTCAAAATCTCGAGCAGCCATCTTTTGCGCCGCTTGAGTTGCATACGCGGTCGCCACTACACCTGCGCCAGCCTGGACCCAACCGACTACTGTTTCAGGAATTAGTGCTTCCCATGAACCCGCCCTGACTTTGACTGGAATATCAAAATCCAAATTTTTTAGTTCAGGAGAGAGTTTCGCCAAGAACTGCCGCAGTGCGGTATCGAAACCAAGAAGCGCCTCTGCCTGCTTCCGGCCATCCATAACTCCGTCCTGAGTTAGGTTTCCATCATATTTTATGTAGCCCAGGTAGCCTTCAAAATCCATTTTTCCCCCAAAGTACAACTCAGAAAGTTAGCTATAGCTTTGCGCGAACATTTTTGAAATCACTTCATGTCAGCATACTACCGAAAAAAAATCTAGCCATAAAACACTAGCGCGGACAGTGATACAGTCTCCAGGAAAAATTTAAGCATGCAAAAAAGCCCAGTCGTTTCCGACTGGGCTTTTTCGTTTCAATAATGGTCGGGACGGAGTGATTCGAACACTCGACCCCTTGCACCCCATGCAAGTGCGCTACCGGGCTGCGCTACGCCCCGACAAGGCGGTTCTCAATGTTGCCGAGAACGAGAAGAAATGTACCCTAACCTTTTGATTAATGGAAGCTTTTTTTCAAAAAAATTCCATTCGTCGGCTCTGATCACTTCTTCAGCACCACCAACACATCCTCCAACTCCGCAATCATCTGCCGAATCAGCTGCTTGTACTGGCTGGACTCATCCTTGACCTCATCACTGGAGAGCCGTAAACGCGCCCCGCCAATGGTAAAGCCCTGGTCATACAGCAAAGCGCGGATCTGGCGGATCATCAGCACATCCTGGCGCTGATAATACCGCCGGTTGCCACGGCGCTTCACCGGGTTGAGCTGCGTGAATTCCTGCTCCCAGTAGCGCAGCACGTGCGGTTTTACCGCACAGAGCTCGCTGACTTCACCGATGGTGAAGTAGCGTTTGCCCGGGATGGGGGGCAGCTCGTCGTTATGGCTTGGTTCCAGCATAGGCCTCTACCCGGGCTTTCAGCTTCTGCCCTGGACGAAAGGTGACGACGCGGCGCGCGGTGATCGGGATCTCTTCCCCTGTTTTAGGGTTGCGGCCCGGCCGCTGGCGTTTGTCGCGAAGGTCGAAGTTGCCGAAACCGGACAACTTGACCTGCTCGTTGTCTTCAAGCGCGTGCCGAATTTCTTCGAAAAACAGCTCGACCAGCTCCTTGGCCTCACGCTTGTTAAGCCCCAGCTCCTCGTACAGCCTTTCGGCCATCTCAGCTTTCGTCAGAGCACCCATGCCGTTATTTCCTTAACGTGGTGTTCAACCTTTGTTCAAGCGAGGTGAGGATGGTTTGCAGGGTTTCATTCACCTCATCGTCGTTAAGAGTGCGCGATGGATGTTGCCAGGTCAAGCCGACCGCCAGGCTTTTTCTATCAGGATCAATGCCTTTACCCTGGTAGACGTCAAACAGCCTGAGGTCTGTGAGCCATTCGCCCGCATTGTCACGAATTACTTCAAGCACCGAGCTAGAAGCTACATCACGTCCTGCGATCAAGGCCAGGTCACGACGGGTTTCCGGGAACTTGGACAGTTCGCTGAACTTCGGCAGGCGGCCTTGGACTACATCGCCGAGCACCAGCTCGAAGACGAACACCGGGCGGTCGAGACCGAGGGTCTTGGCCAGCTCGGGGTGGATGGCGCCGAGGTAGCCGACTTCCTTGCCGTCGCGCTCGATGCGGGCGGTCTGGCCGGGGTGCAGGGCCGGGTGCTTGCCGGCGGCGAAGGTGAAGTCGCTCAGGGCACCGGAGTAACCCAGCAGGGCTTCCACATCGGCTTTGACGTCGAAGAAGTCGATGCTGTCGCGGCCGTTGGCCCAGCCTTCCGGCAGGCGGCTGCCGGTGACGACGCCGGCGATCATCGGTTGCTGCTTGAGGTCACCGAGCTGGCCGACGAAGCGCAGGCCGCTTTCGAACAGGCGCACGCGGTCTTGCTGGCGGTTGAGGTTGTGCTGCATGGCCTTGACCAGGCCCGGCCACAACGAGGCGCGCATGGCGGCCATGTCGTTGGAGATCGGGTTGGCCAGCAGCAGCGGCTCGACGCCTGGGGTGAACAGCTCGAACAGTTTCGGGTCGATGAAGCTGTAGGTGATGGCTTCCTGGTAGCCGCGGGCAACCAGCAGGCGACGCAGGTTCGGCAGCTCGCCACGGGTTTCCGGGCGGGCTTGCGGGGCCAGGCGGGCCTGCGGGTAACGGACCGGCAGGTTGTTGTAGCCGTACAGGCGGGCCAGCTCTTCAATCAGGTCGACTTCCAGGCTGACGTCGAAGCGGTGGCTTGGGACCGTAACGGTCCACTCCCCTGCTCCGTTGGCGCTGGTGTTCAGCTCCAGGGCGTTGAGCAGTTGCTCGACCTGGGCGGCTTGCATTTGCATGCCGAGCATCTGGGTGATGCGTTCGTCGCGCAGGGTGATCGGCGCGATGTTCGGCAGGTGCTGCTCGCTCACGGCTTCGACTACGGGGCCTGCTTCGCCGCCGACGATCTCCAGCACCAAGGCGGTGGCGCGCTCCATGGCTTCACGGGCTAGTTGCGAATCCACGCCGCGCTCGTAGCGGTGCGAAGCGTCGGTGTGCAGGCCGTAGGAACGGGCCTTGCCGGCGACAGAGATCGGCTCGAAGAAAGCGCTCTCGAGGAACAGGTCGCGGGTCTTCTCAGTGTTGACGCCACTGTGCTCGCCACCCATCACGCCGGCAATGGCCAGGGCGCGGGTGTGGTCGGCGATCACCAGGGTGTCGGCGCGCAGGGCAACTTCCTGGCCATCCAGCAGGACGAGCTTCTCGCCCTCCTCGGCCATGCGCACGCGGATGCCGCCGTTGATTTCGGCGAGGTCGAAGGCGTGCATCGGCTGGCCGAGTTCGAGCATCACGTAGTTGGTGATGTCGACGGCGGCGTCGATGCTGCGCACGTCGCTACGGCGCAAGCGCTCGACCATCCACAGCGGGGTCGGCTTGCTCAGGTCGACGTTGCGGATCACGCGGCCCAGGTAGCGCGGGCAGGCGGCCGGGGCGCTGACTTCGACCGGGCGCACTTCGTCGTGCGCGGCCGGTACGGCTGGCACCACCGGGCGGGTGACCGGCACGTCGTACAGGGCGCTGACGTCACGGGCAAGGCCAGCGATGGACAGGCAGTCGCCGCGGTTCGGGGTCAGGCCGATCTCGATGCTGGCGTCGTCCAGGTTCAGGTACTGACGGATGTCCTGGCCAACCGGGGCGTCGGCAGCCAGTTCCAGCAGGCCGTCGTTCTCTTCGCTGATCTGCAGCTCGGCAGCCGAGCAGAGCATGCCGAAGGATTCGACGCCGCGCAGCTTGGCCTTCTTGATCTTGAAGTCGCCCGGCAGTTCGGCGCCGATCATGGCGAACGGGATCTTGATGCCTGGGCGGGCATTCGGGGCGCCGCAGACCACCTGGAAGGTCTCTGCGCCGTTGCTCACCTGGCACACGCGCAGCTTGTCGGCGTCCGGGTGTTGTTCGGTGGTGAGGATCTCGCCCACCACGATGCCGCTGAACTGGCCGGCAGCGGGGGTCACGCTGTCGACTTCGAGGCCGGCCATGGACAGGCGGGCGACCAGTTCGTCACGGGAGACTTGCGGGTTTACCCAACCGCGCAGCCACTGTTCACTGAATTTCATGCTGTTCTCCTGAAAGTTGCGTCGATTGGGCCTAGCGGAATTGAGCCAAGAACCGCAGGTCGTTGTCGAAGAACAGACGCAAATCGTTGACGCCATAGCGCAGCATGGCCAGGCGCTCGGCGCCCATGCCGAAGGCGAAGCCCTGGTACTCTTCCGGGTCGATGCCGGACATGCGCAGCACGTTCGGGTGGACCATGCCGCAGCCCATCACTTCCAGCCAGCCGGTCTGCTTGCACACGCGACAGCCCTTGCCGGAACACATCACGCACTGGATGTCGACTTCGGCGCTCGGCTCGGTGAAGGGGAAGAACGACGGGCGGAAGCGCACGGCCAGTTCTTTCTCGAAGAACACCCGCAGGAACTCTTCGATGGTGCCCTTGAGGTCGGCGAAGTTGATGCCGCGATCGACCAGCAGGCCTTCGACCTGGTGGAACATCGGCGAGTGGGTGATATCCGAGTCGCAACGGTACACACGGCCTGGGCAGACGATGCGGATCGGCGGCTGGGTGCTTTCCATGGTGCGCACCTGGACCGGCGAGGTGTGGGTGCGCAGCAGCATGTTGGCGTTGAAGTAGAAGGTGTCGTGCATCGCCCGGGCCGGGTGGTGGCCGGGGATGTTGAGCGCTTCGAAGTTGTGGTAGTCGTCTTCGACCTCAGGGCCTTCGGCGATGCCGTAGCCGATGTGGGTGAAGAACTGCTCGATGCGCTCGAGAGTACGGGTAATCGGGTGCAGCCCGCCGGTGGTCTGGCCACGGCCTGGCAGGGTCACGTCGATGCATTCGGCGGCCAGGCGAGCGTTGAGCTCGGCCTCTTCAAAGGCGGCCTTGCGTGCGTTGAGCACGTCGGTGACGCGTTCCTTGGCGTCGTTGATCAGCGCGCCGACCTTGGGGCGCTCTTCGGCTGGCAGGTTGCCCAGGGTCTTCATCACCTGGGTCAGCTCGCCTTTCTTGCCGAGATATTGGACCCGGATCTGTTCCAGGGTAGTGATGTCTTCAGCGCGTTCCACGGCCTCGAGGGCTTGGGCGACCAGCGCGTCCAGGTTTTCCATGTACAGACTCCAGATACGAAAATAGGGGAAGAGCTTTTGAAGGCTCTTCCCCTATCCGATGACGTTTTACACCCGACGGCGCAGGCGCCGCCGGATGATTGTCGTGGGTACTTAAGCCAGTACGGCTTTAGCCTTCTCGACAATCGCAGCAAACGCCGCTTTTTCGTTCACTGCCAGATCAGCCAGAACCTTGCGGTCGATTTCGATCGACGCTTTTTTCAGGCCAGCAATCAGACGGCTGTACGACAGACCGTTGGTGCGGGCACCGGCGTTGATACGAGCGATCCACAGTGCGCGGAACTGACGCTTCTTCTGGCGACGGTCGCGGTAGGCGTATTGGCCTGCCTTGATGACCGCTTGCTTGGCAACGCGGAATACGCGCGAGCGTGCACCGTAGTAGCCTTTAGCCAGTTTCAGAATTTTTTTGTGACGCTTACGAGCGATAACGCCGCGCTTAACACGAGCCATGAGTAACTTCCTCTATCTTAACCAGAATTAACGAACGCGCAGCATGCGCTCGACTTTTGCCACGTCAGACGGGTGCAGCAAGCTGGCACCGCGCAGTTGACGCTTACGCTTGGTCGACATTTTGGTCAGGATGTGGCTCTTGAAAGCGTGCTTGTGCTTGAAGCCGGAAGCCGTCTTCAGGAAGCGCTTCGCAGCACCGCTCTTGGTTTTCATTTTTGGCATGTTGGAACTCCGCATTCGAATAAAAATTACACAATAATCATCAGGCCTGCCGTGCCCGGGAGATTACTTCTTCTTTTTGGGGGCGATGACCATCATAAGCTGGCGTCCTTCCATCTTCGGATGCTGCTCAACGGTGCCGTATTCCACGAGGTCAGCTTCGACCCGCTTCAACAGCTCCATGCCCAGCTCCTGGTGGGCCATCTCACGGCCGCGGAATCTCAGAGAGATCTTGGCCTTGTCCCCATCGCTAAGGAAACGTACCAGGTTGCGTAGTTTTACCTGGTAATCCCCTTCTTCCGTCCCTGGACGAAACTTGATTTCTTTGATCTGGATCTGCTTCTGGTTCTTCTTGGCTTCGTTGGCCTGCTTCTTCTTCTCGAAGAGGTGCTTGCCGTAGTCCATCACCTTGCAGACGGGCGGTTGCGCGTCTGCAGAGATTTCCACCAGATCCAGCTTCGCTTCATCAGCGATACGCAGCGCTTCATCAATCGAGACGATGCCAATCTGCTCGCCGTCAGCACCAATTAACCGAACCTCGCGTGCCGAGATATTCTCGTTGATCGGGGCTTTCGGTGCAGTTCGTTTATCGTTTCTCATTTCACGCTTAATAATCTTTACTCCGATTCTTGGCGACCACGCCGGGAAACCGCTTGCGACAGCAGCTCAGTGAACTGCGCGACGGGCATCGAGCCCAGGTCTGCGCCTTCACGGGTGCGCACAGCGACGGTTTGCGTTTCGACTTCGCGATCCCCTATAACCAAAAGGTAAGGGACCCGCAGCAACGTATGCTCGCGGATTTTAAAGCCGATCTTCTCATTTCTCAAGTCCGACTTGGCACGGAATCCGCTACCGTTCAGGGCTTTTTCCACCTCGAGGGCGAAATCGGCCTGTTTGTCGGTGATGTTCATGATCACGGCTTGGGTCGGGGCGAGCCAGGCCGGGAACACGCCAGCGTAATGTTCGATGAGCATGCCGATGAAGCGCTCGAACGAACCGAGGATGGCGCGGTGCAGCATTACCGGGCGCACGCGGCTGTTATCTTCGGCGATGTAGCTGGCATCCAGGCGCTCTGGAAGGTTCGGGTCGTACTGCAGGGTGCCGCACTGCCAGTTACGGCCGAGGCAGTCGCGCAGGGTGAACTCGATCTTCGGACCGTAGAACGCGCCCTCGCCCGGCTGGTATTCCCACTCCAGGCCCGAGTCGTTCAGGGCATCGGCCAGGGCGCCTTCGGCGCGATCCCACAGCTCTTCGGAACCCACGCGCTTGGCCGGACGGGTCGACAGCTTCATGGCGACGTCGGTGAAGCCGAAGTCCTTGTACACATCCAGGGTCAGCTTGATGAAGTCGGCAGCTTCCTTCTTCACCTGCTCCTCGGTGCAGAAGATGTGCGCATCGTCCTGCACGAAGCCACGCACGCGCATGATGCCATGCAGCGCGCCGGACGGCTCGTTGCGGTGGCAGGCGCCGAACTCGGCCAGGCGCAGCGGCAGGTCGCGGTAGGACTTCAGGCCCTGGTTGAACACCTGCACGTGGCACGGGCAGTTCATCGGCTTCACCGCGTAGTCACGGCTTTCCGAGGCGGTGGTGAACATGTTCTCGGCGTAGTTGGTCCAGTGGCCGGAACGCTCCCAGAGAATACGATCGACCACCTGCGGGGTCTTGATCTCCTGGTAGCCGTTCTCGCGCTGCACTTTACGCATGTACTGCTCGAGCACCTGGTACACGGTCCAGCCATTGGCGTGCCAGAACACCATGCCCGGTGCTTCTTCCTGCAGGTGGAACAGGTCGAGCTGCTTGCCGATCTTGCGGTGGTCGCGTTTTTCGGCTTCTTCGATGCGCTGGATGTACGCCGCCAGCTGCTTCTTGTCGGCCCAGGCGGTGCCGTACACACGTTGCAGCTGTTCGTTCTTGGCATCGCCACGCCAGTAGGCGCCGCTGAGCTTGGTCAGCTTGAACGCCTTGAGGAAGCGGGTGTTCGGCACGTGCGGGCCACGGCACATGTCGACGTATTCTTCGTGGTAGTACAGGCCCATGGCCTGTTCATCGGGCATGTCCTCGACCAGGCGCAGCTTGTAGTCTTCGCCACGCTGGGTGAACACGTCGATGACATCGGCGCGCGGGGTCATCTTCTTGACGACGTCGTAGTCCTTCTCGATCAGCTGCTGCATGCGCTTTTCGATGGCGGCGAGGTCCTCGGGGGTGAAAGGACGCTCGTAGGCGATGTCGTAGTAGAAACCTTCATCGATCACCGGGCCGATCACCATCTTGGCGGTCGGGTACAGCTGTTTCACGGCGTGGCCGATCAGGTGGGCGCACGAGTGACGGATGATCTCCAGTCCCTCTTCATCTTTAGGGGTGATGATCTGCAGGGTGGCGTCGTGGTCGATCTTGTCGCAGGCATCGACGAGCTTGCCATCGACCTTGCCGGCCAGGGTGGCCTTGGCCAGGCCCGCGCCAATCGAAGCGGCGACTTCGGCTACGGATACCGGCTGGTCGAACGTGCGTTGACTGCCATCGGGAAGAGTAATAACGGGCATGGCGCCTCCTCTCCTAGTGGTGACCCCTACCAAAGGTCACGTGGGTTGGGATGAGCCAGTACAAGATCCGCCCTGCCTTTCCCGCGGGAAAGCCTGCCTCACAGTGGCAGAGACCTTTCGGCCTGCCAGGGACGAACCAGAGTGACTGGAAGGTATAAAGAGAAATGCGCCCGCACAGGGCGTGGCGCAAGGGAGGCATGCTAGCACGGGGCTAGAGCGGCCGGCAGAAATATTTGGAATTTACGCCTTGGCGGTGAACTCTTGCGGAAAATTTCCTATCAGACTTTCTGAAGCAACCTACTCTTGATGAGACTATTAACCAAGGAGTGTCCGGTTATGCGACTTCAGTCCCTTCTGGCTGCCTGCGCCGCGAGCGCCCTGCTGCTGCCCCTGGCTGCCAACGCAGGCGATTTCCCCGCCGGCAAGGAAGCGTCCTATATGGCGCAGTGCCAACAAGTGGCGAGCGGCCAAGGCGTGGATGCGGCGACAGCCAAGAAGCACTGCGAGTGTGGTGCCCAAGCCATCAAGAAGAATTTCAACGACAAGGAGATCGAGGACCTCGACAGCCAGGACGGCGTAGACGCCAAGCTGATGCAGAAGGCCCAGCAGGTGGTCCAGGCCAGTTGCAAGCCAAAATAGGCCGGTTTTTCCGGCTACCCGTCGCATCTTTTGCCTTGGATCAACATCCTGCGAAGGTAATAGGCGCTAGATGCGAAGAATTAGACTATAGTGTCGTCGGTGCCACTGAAGCTTAGGCGACACTGCACCCCGATAAAAAATCATGTTTCTGGAGATTCACCCCATGTCCAATCGCCAAACCGGCACCGTCAAGTGGTTCAACGATGAAAAAGGCTTCGGCTTCATCACTCCTCAAGGCGGCGGCGACGACCTGTTCGTACACTTCAAGGCCATCGAAACCGACGGCTTCAAGAGCCTGAAAGAAGGCCAGACCGTTTCCTTCGTTGCCGAGCGCGGCCAGAAGGGCATGCAGGCTGCGCAGGTTCGTCCGGAGTAATTTCGGATAGCTGTAAAAAACCCGTCACTTGTGGCGGGTTTTTTTATGGGCTGTCAGAACAATGCAGCCCTTTTGTAGGAGCGGCCTTGCGTCGCGAAAGGGCCGCAAAGCGGCCCCGGCGATCTGTGTTGTGACGACGAACTGGGGGCCGCTGCGCGCCCCTATCGCGACACAAGGCCGCTCCTACAAAGGGGCCAATTCTGGGCTTGGATCAGCCGCAGTTCACACGCGTGACCACACCCTTGTCGTCGACGTTCAGGTTGAGGCGCTCGGAGCGGTATTCCAGGGTGATCACATCATGCGGCGTGAGGATGCGCGCCATTTGCGAACCGCTGGCCTTGCGCGCCTGCTCCAGCAGCGCAGGGCTGGCCGGCTTGCCGATGGTGAAGTCGGCGCCACTGGCTTCGCAGCGGCCGTGGTTGTCGGCCGGGGCGGCGGGGGCGCTGCTGCCACCCGAAGAACCGCCGGTGCTGCAACCTGCCAGGACGGAAGCCACCAGCAGGGTCGCCAGGGAAGCGCGGGTACGGAACATGAATCCTCCTAAATCGATCTGGGAACTGCACTATCGGACAGTTCCACCAACTGTTTGTTGCAAAACCGCACAATTCTGCCTGACCGCGGCGCTAGACGCGAAACGCAATCGTGACTGAATTTTGCACCAAACCTGCGGTTCGGCCCCGCCCGGTGCTTATGCTTAAGTCGCAGGGCCCCTGCGGCAAAGGCATGATTTACTGCAAGAAGCGGAGCGCGAAACAGCCTCCCCTTCGAACGCCAGGACGCGGTATTCGACCTATCCCCAAGGCCCCAGCGAGAACCGCCCCATGAGCAGCCACAGCATCGATGCCGATATCAAGGTCAAGTGGGACGAGGGCCAAAGCGCCTACAGCCCCAGCACCCCCGAAGAGCTGATGCTGATTGCCGTCGACCTGCTGGTGCGCGATCGCGGCGGTGAGGCAGCGCGCAGCTTCATCGAACAGGTGCTCGAGCGCCACGCGCCACTCGAGGCTATTGCAATCGGGCCAGGCGCGCACTGAGCAGGTCGAAGAAGCCCTGGGCATCGCCCTCCTCGATCCAGGTCACGTTGGCCGGCTGTTTGAGCACGCCGTACCAGTCGGCCACGGTCTGGCCGAAGGTCGGGCCTTCGCGGCTGTCGACCAGCATATGCACCTGCTTGCCCTTGAACAGCTCGGGCTTGAGCAGGTAGGCGATCACGCTGGCATCGTGCACCGGGCCGCCAGGCATGCCGTAGCTGTCCATGTCGAACTTGATGTAGGCGTTGAGGATATCCACCACCAGCTTGCTGGCCTTGTTGTTCACTGCCGCCAACTGTTCAAGGCGAGCGTCGCTGGTGAGCACCTTGTGGGTCACGTCCAGCGGCAGGTAGGTGAGCTTGACGCCGCTGCCTAGCACCACTTCGGCGGCATGGGGGTCGGCGTAAAGGTTGAACTCCGCCGCCGGGGTGATGTTGCCGCCGTTGAAGTGCGCGCCGCCCATCACCACCACTTCCTTGATGCCGCTGACGATCTCGGGCTTCTGGATCAGCGCCAGGGCCAGGTTGGTCTGCGGGCCAAGCATGGCGATGGTGATGCTGTGAGGCTCGGCGGCGCTCAGGGTGTCGACCAGGTACTGCACCGCATTGCCTTTGGCCAAGGGTTTCTTCGGCTCGTGCACCTGCACGCCGGTCAGGCCTTCCTCGCCATGCACGTTGGCCGCGTAGATCGGCGTACGCACCAGTGGGCGCCCTGCCCCGGCATACACCGGGATGTCTTCGCGGCCGCCCCACTCACGGGCCAGGCGGGCATTGCGCGAGGTCTTTTCCAGGCGCACGTTGCCAGCGACGGTGGTAATGGCGCGGATCTTCAGCTCTTGCGGCGAGGCCATGGCCAGCAGCAGCGCCACCACATCGTCGGCACCGGGATCAGTGTCAATGATCAGGTCGCGCGGGGCGGCCATGACAGAGGTAGCAGCCAGCGCGGACATGAGCACGGCTCCTTGGAGCAAGATTTTCAGGGACATTCAGCACTCCTTGTTGCTAGGGGATGGATTCAGGGGCGGCCGCTTCGCGGTCTATCAAAGGCGCAGCCCTTGCGTTCGGTCTAGAAGGTAACGCCAGCCACCAGGGCAATATTGCTGTAGGGCCTGTACTCCCCCGTACGCACCACGGCCCGCGCCTGACGGCACAAGGCCTTGAAATCGGCATGGCTCATCACCCCGCGCTGGCCAAGCTCGCCACGGGCATGCAACTGCTCGAGATCCGCCAAGGCCGGTGGCGCGGCCTGGAACACTTCCTCGGCCAGCACATGGTGCTCCACCTGCATCTCGCTGAGCACCGCGCGCAGGACACTGGCGAAGGTCGGAATACCGGGCGTCAGCGCCAGGTCGATCAGTTCCACCCCCGCCGGCACTGGCAACCCGGCATCGCCAATCACCAGGATGTCGCCATGCCCGAGCCCGGCGATGGTACGCGACAGGGCGATATTCAGCAGCGCGGTCTTTTTCATGGTGCCAGCTCCTTGAGGTACGGAATCGACGGCTGCGCGCCGACACGGGTCACCGACAATGCGGCTGCGCGCTGGCCAAAGCCGATCGCCTCATCCTCGGGCAGAGCACATGCCAGACTGGCGGCAAAGCCACCAACGAAGGTATCGCCTGCCGCGGTGGTATCCACCGGCTGCACGCGAGGGGCCGGAAAATGCCGGCTGCCAGCGGCATCGACCAGTAACGCACCCTGGGCGCCGAGGGTGACGATCACCTTGCGCGCGCCCATCTTGCGCAAGCGCTCGGCGGCACGCCGGGCGCTGTCCTGGTCGTTGACCTGCAGGCCGGACAGGGCCTCGGCTTCGCTCTCGTTGGGAATCAGGTAATCGATATGGGCGAACCATTCCGCCGGCAGTGGGCCACTGGCCGGTGCCGGATTGAGGATCACCGTCTTGCCCAGTTCACGGCCACGGGCCAGGGTCCAGGCCACGGTTGCGGCAGGCACCTCCAGCTGGCAGATGATCACCTCGGCCTGCTGCAGCAGGCTGTCGAAACGGCGCACCGACTCAGGCCCAAGCAGGCCATTGCCGCCAGGAATGATCACGATGGCGTTCTGGCTGGCGGCATCCACCACGATCAGCGCCACGCCGCTGGAAACCCCGTTGCACACGCCAACCCCTTGGCAGTCGATGCCCTCCACCTCCAGGGCGCGACGCAACTGCTGGCCATAGGCGTCTTCACCGACATTGCCGATCATCGCCACGCTGGCGCCCAACCGGGCTGCCGCCACCGCCTGGTTGGCGCCCTTGCCGCCAGGGGCGGTGAAGAAGCTTTCGCCGGGCAAGGTCTCGCCGCCACGGGGCAAGCGCTGGGCGCGGGCGACCAGGTCCATGTTGAGGCTGCCGACCACAACCACCTTGGCATTCATGGTTATTCCTTACCGGTAATCGTTGAACAGGTCCGGGCGCGGCCCGGTGGACTCACGCAGGACGATGCGCGGGGCGACGATGCGTTGCTCGGCCTCGCCGCGGCTGGGCGTGCCGATGCGCGACAGCAACAGGCCGGCAGCGTTTTCGCCCAGCTCGCGGATCGACTGGCCGACCGTGGTCAGCGCCGGGTACACGTAGCGACTCAGCTCGATATCGTCGAAGCCAATCACCGACAGCTCGCCGGGTACATCGATATTGCGCTCGGCGGCGGCGCGCAGCACACCGAAGCCGATCATGTCGTTGCCGGCGAAGATCGCCGTGGGCCGTTCGCCATCGAGCAGGCGCGCCGCCGCGGCATGGCCGCCGGGGCTGGTGAAATCGCTGTGCAGCACATGGCCGGCGGCAATGGGCGCACCCGCCTCGGCCATGGCCCGGCGAAACCCGGCCAGGCGCAGCTGGCTGACGCCGGTATCGACCGGGCCGGCGATGGTGGCGATCTCGCGATGGCCAAGCTCCAGCAGATGGCGGGTGGCGAGGTAGGCACCCTGCTCGTGATCGATGCGCACCAGGTCGGCGGCCACGCCATCCAGGGCGCGGTCGACGATGACCATTGGCGTGCGCACGCCGCCGAGGCTGGCAAGCAGGTCCTGGTCCTCGCCCACCGAGGCGACGATCAAGCCGTCGATGCGCTTTTCCAGCAGCACCCGCAGGTAGCTGCGCTGCTTCTGCGGGTTGTCGTCGGAGTTGCACAGGATCACGCAATAACCATTGCGCTCACAGGCGTCCTCGATCCCCCGGGCCAGCTCGGCGAAGTACGGGTTGACGCTGTTGGGCACCAGCAAGCCGATGGTGGCGGTGCTGCGCGCCTTCAGCGAGCGGGCCACGGCGCTGGGCACGTAGTCGAGCTCGGCGATCGCCGCCTCGACTTTCAGCCGCACCGGCTCGCTGACCGGGCGGGTCTTGTTCAATACATGGGACACGGTGGTATAGGAAATACCCGCCAGTGCCGCGACGTCTTTAATGGTAGCCATGGGTTCAGTTCCGCCGGCTCGCGCGCCGGCTGCGGTAAGTGTCGAGCACCACGGCGACGACGATGACCGCCCCGGTGATGATGCGTTTGGTGGGTTCCGAAGCGCCGATCTGCGCAAGGCCAGCGGCCAGCACCGAAATGATCAGCACGCCGAAGAAAGTGCTGATGACCGAACCACGCCCGCCCATCAGGCTGGTGCCGCCGATTACCACGGCGGCGATCACCTGCAACTCGAGGCCGGAACCGGCGTTGGGGTCGGCGGCTTCCAGCCGGGAGATCTGGAACAGCGCGGCCAGCCCGGCGAGCACGCCCATCAGGGCGAATACCAGGATCTTGTACGGACGCGGGTCGATACCGGCCAGGCGCACCGCCTCTTCATTGGTACCGATGCCGATCAGGTAGCGGCCGAACACGCTACGCGTCAGCACCAACTGGGCCAGCACGATCACCAGCAGGGCGATGATGAAGGCAGGGGAAATACCGAAGGCCACCGGGTTGGAGAACCAGGCATAAGCATCGCCGATATAGGCGGTACGCGAGTCGGTGAACTGGTAGGCCAGGCCGCGGGCCATTTCCAGCACACCCAGCGAGACGATGAACGAGGGGATGCGCCAGGCCACGGTGATGCTGCCGGTGAGGCTGCCAGCCAAGGCCGCCACGGCCATGCCCAGCAGCGCCGCGGGCAGCACGCCCCAGCCCCAGCCGAGGATCGCCACGCTGACCGTGGACGCCGCCAGCGCCAGCACCGAGCCTACCGACAGGTCGATGCCGCCGATGATCAACACAAAGGTCATGCCCACCGCCAGCACCATCAGGTCGGGGATCTGGTTGGCCAGGGTGCTGAAGGTGGCATAGGACAGAAAGTGGCTGCTGAGCAGCGAGAACAGCACGATCATCGCCAGCAAGGCGCCAGCCAGGCCCAGGTAGGTACCCAGGCCGAAATAGGTGCCGCTGCGGCGCACGGGCGCGGCACCCGAGATGTTTGTTGTGGTTTTCATGCGTCCATCCTGGGAGCTGCGTCGTGCAGCAGGGCATCACGTTTCTGGTAGCCGGCGAAGGCGGCGGCAAGCAGTTGGTCCTGGGTCCACCCGTCGCGGTCGAAGGTGTCGATCAGACGGCCGGCGCTGAGCACGGCGATGCGGTCGCAGATCAGCATCAGCTCGCGCAGGTCGCTGGACACCACCACCAGGGCCTTGCCCTGGCGCGCCAGCTCGGCGAGCAAGCCATAGATGTCGAACTTGGCGCCGACATCGATACCGCGGGTGGGTTCGTCGAACAGCAGCACCTGGCAGTCGCGCTCCAGCCATCGGCCAATCACCACCTTTTGCTGGTTGCCACCGGACAACTCGCCGACTGCCTGGGCAGGGCTGGCGCTACGGATACGCATGGCGTTGATCTGGCGTTCGGCCAGGGCACGCTCGGCGCCCTGGTCGAGCACCCCGGCTCGGGACACCGCGTCAAGGTTGCCCAGGGCAATGTTGGCGCTGATCGATTGCGACAGCAGCAGGCCTTCGCCCTTGCGATCCTCGGTGATCAGGGCGATGCCGGCCTTGACTGCAGCCTTGGGCGAATCGATGGTTACCTGCCGCTGGCCAAGGGCAATGCTGCCGCTGTCGGCGTGGTCGGCGCCGTAGATCAGGCGCAGCAGCTCGGTACGCCCGGCGCCAATCAGGCCGGAGATGCCGAAGATCTCCCCTGCCCTGACCTCGAACGACACCCCGCGAACCTTGTCACCGCGGCTGAGCTTGTCGACCTTGAGCAAGGGCGCGCCGATCTGTCGCCGGCCCAGGTCGATATGCTCGCCAAGCTCACGGCCGACCATCAGGTTGACCAGTTCGGCGCTGCTGTAGCGCTGGATCGGCTCGACACACACCAGCCTGCCATCACGCAGCACGGCAATGCGCTGGGCCACGCGCTGCAACTCTTCGAGGCGATGGGAGATATACACGATGGCCACGCCGCGCTGGCGCAGGCGCTCGATCTGGGTGAACAGCAGCTCCACCTCGCGGGCGGTGAGCATGGCCGTGGGCTCGTCGAAGATCAGTACGTGGCAGTCACCGATCAGGTTGCGGGCGATCTCGACCATCTGCTGGTGGCCGATGCCCAGCTCGCCCACGGGCGTATCCGGGTCTATGGCGTCCAGGCCAACCTGGGCCATGGCCGCGCTGGCCAGCTGACGCAGGCGCTTTTGGTTGACCCAACCAAAACGGCTGGGCAGGTTGTCGAGAAACAGGTTCTCGGCCACGGTCAGGGTGGGCAGCAGGTTTAGCTCCTGCATCACCATGCGCACGCCAAGGCGCTCGGCCTCGGCGCGGCTGCCGGGGCTGTAGGGCTCGCCGCGATAAAGCATCTGCCCGGTGCTGGGGATCTCCAGGCCGCTGATCAGCTTGGACAGGGTCGACTTGCCCGCGCCGTTCTCGCCGGTCAGGGCCAGCACCTCGCCGCCGCGCAGCTCGAGGGTGATATCGCCGAGCACGGGCTGGGCGTAGGTCTTGCCCAGGCCGCTGACGGCTAGCACGGTTTCATTGGCCGGTACTGACATGGCCATTCTCTCCTAGGTTGGCACAACCCCCTGGCAGGAGCGGACTTGCCCCGCGAAGCAGTCGACGCGGCGCATGGCACCGGCTACGCCGGTGATCGCGGGGCAAGCCCGCCCCTACAGGGATCGCAACATCACTGGGTAATCAGCTCGACCGGGGTCTGGATGACATTGTCGGCATCCACGCCTGGCTGCTCGCCCTTGACCATCTTCAGCGCCGCCTGGATGCCGTACACCGCCTGCTGGCTGGCCGCCTGGTCGAGGGTGGCAAGCACCCGGCCGTCCTTGAGCATCGGCTTGATGGCATTGATGTTGTCGTAACCGACCACCTGCACCTGGCCGGTCTTGCCGGCGGCGCGCACGGCCGAGACCGCGCCCAGGGCCATGCTGTCGTTACCGGCCAGCAACGCCTTGAGCTCTGGGTATTCATTGAGCATCGAGGCAGCCACGGCGTTGCCCTTGTCGATTTCCCAATTACCCGACTGCACCGAGACGATCTTCATTTGCGCCGCTTGCATGGCGTCCTTGAACCCGGCGGTGCGCTGCTGGGCATTGGTGGTGGTCGGCACGCCTTCGATGATGCCGACCTGGTCGCCAGCCTTGAGCTTGTGCTGGGCCAGGTAGTCGCCCACCAGGCGCGCGCCCTTGCGGTTGTCGGGGCCGACGAAGGGCACGCTGATGCCTTTGCTCTTGAGCACGTCGGGGTCGAGGCGGTTGTCGATATTGACCACCGTGATGCCGGCGTCCATGGCTTTCTTCACCACCGGCACCAAGGCCTTGGAGTCGGCCGGGGCTATCACCAGGGCCTTGGCGCCAGTGGCGATCATCTGCTCGACGATACGGATCTGGTTGCCGGTGTCGGTCTCGTCCTTGATGCCGTTGGCGACCAGCTCGAACTCGGCGGCGTGGTCTTTCTGGTAGGCCTTGGCGCCGTCCTCCATGGTGCGGAAGAACTCGTTGGCCAGGGATTTCATCACCAGCGCGACCTTGGGCTTGTCTTCGGCATGGGCGGCCGGCAGGGAGAACAGCAACGAAGAAACGACGGCGAGGGCCAGGGGACGGCCGGAAAACGGCAGCTTCATGGAAATGACTCCGAATCTTGTGGTTTTTATCGGATCGCAAACGTTTGCGGTAGCTCACTATGGAAACAGGCCCCGCTTTTGTCAAATCCATTCGCAGGCCCAGGCCAAGGGCACGCCTGTCGGATTATCCGCAATTTATCCGAAAAACCGAACACCTTTCCTACGCTTGTTCGGGCTGCCGAACGACAGGTTGCGGCGCCTGCACCGGGCCGCCCGCTAACCCCCAGTGTTTCGGGAGTCAAAATGAAATACGACGAACGGTAGTTGCTGGTACGAAATCTGCCTTTGTATTCGCGCGACATCGAGAACATCTCACCCAGGAAGAGAGAAGCAGAAATGATGAAATTCGCCCTGAACACCTTCGCACCGAGCGCCCTGGCGCTGCTGCTGGTGCTGCCGACCGCCGTTTCCGCCAAGGAAGCCGCGCAACAACAGAAGCTCGCCAACGTGGTGATCCTGGCCACCGGCGGCACCATCGCCGGCGCCGGCGCCACCGCCGCCAACAGCGCCACCTACCAGGCCGCCAAGCTGGGCATCGACAAGCTGATCGCCGGCGTGCCGGAGCTGCAGGATTTGGCCAACGTGCGCGGCGAGCAGGTGATGCAGATCGCCTCCGAGAGCATCGGCAACGACGACCTGCTGAAACTGGGCAAGCGCGTCGCCGAGCTGGCCGACAGCAAGGATGTCGACGGCATCGTCATCACCCACGGCACCGATACCCTGGAAGAGACCGCCTACTTCCTCAACCTGGTGGAAAAAACCGACAAGCCGATCATCGTGGTCGGTTCGATGCGTCCGGGCACCGCCATGTCCGCCGACGGCATGCTCAACCTGTACAACGCCGTGGCCGTGGCCAGCAGCAAGGACGCTCGCGGCAAGGGCGTGCTGGTGACCATGAACGACGAGATCCAGTCGGGTCGCGACGTCAGCAAGTCGGTCAACATCAAGACCGAAGCCTTCAAGAGCCAGTGGGGCCCGCTGGGCATGGTGGTGGAAGGCAAGTCGTACTTCTTCCGCCTGCCGGCCAAGCGCCACACCGTCAACTCCGAGTTCGACATCAAGCAAATCAGCAAACTGCCGGCCGTGGACATCGCCTACGGCTACGGCAACGTGACCGACACCGCCTACAAGGCCCTGGCCCAGGCTGGCGCCAAGGCGATCATCCATGCCGGTACCGGCAACGGTTCGGTGTCGTCGCGGGTGGTCCCTGCCCTGCAGGAGCTGCGCAAGAACGGCGTGCAGATCATTCGCTCGTCCCACGTCAACCAGGGTGGCTTCGTGCTGCGCAACGCCGAACAGCCTGACGACAAGAACGACTGGGTCGTGGCCCACGACCTGAACCCGCAGAAAGCGCGAATCCTGGCCATGGTCGCAATGACCAAGACCCAGGACAGCAAGGAGCTGCAGCGGATCTTCTGGGAATACTGATCCGCGCTTGAGCTCAACCGGGCCGATGGTGGTTCCGGTTGATTCGCCGGCAAGCCGACTCCTACAGGTAGGGCACAATCCACTGTAGGAGCCGGCTTGCCGGCGAATACTGCTTGCACGGAACCAATCCTGCTACCACGGTCTTATACGGCTTTCGCCCTACCCGCTGTTGCGAAACGGCTTACAGTGAAATACTGTATGCACATACAGCAAAAAAGGAAAAGCCCCGTGGCCAAACCCGCCTCCGCGTCGCCAAGCAGTTATGAACAACTGGGTCAGCGCATCCAGAAGATCATCAACAGCCCCACCGCCCAGCGCAGCCGCGCCGCCTTGATCTTCCGCCTCGAGCACGAGTCGCCCGACGACTGGGCCACCCTGCTCGAGGAAATCGCCGAGAACGACAACGTCACCCTCGCCCACCGTGACGACGGTGGCGTGCAGATTTTCTGGACCGTGCCCAAGGAAGACTGACCCCGCATGAGAGTTTCGCTTTTCGCTGTCGCCTGCCTGCTGTTGACCACCCCGCTCGCCCACGCCGACGCTCCGCGCACCTTCCAGGAGGCCAAGAAGGTCGCCTGGAAGCTGTACGCGCCGCAGTCCACCGAGTTCTATTGCGGTTGCAAGTACAAAGGCAACAAAGTCGACCTGGCCTCATGTGGCTACGCGCCGCGCAAGAACCTCAACCGCGCCTCGCGCATCGAGTGGGAACACATCGTCCCGGCCTGGCAGATCGGCCACCAGCGCCAGTGCTGGCAAAGCGGCGGGCGCAAGAATTGTTCGCGCAACGACAAGGTCTACCAGCGCGCCGAAGCCGACCTGCACAACCTGGTGCCAAGCATCGGCGAGGTCAACGGCGATCGCAGCAACTACAGCTTCGGCTGGCTGCCCGAGCAACATGGCCAGTACGGCAGTTGCCTGACCCAGGTCGACTTCAAGGCCAAGAAGGTCATGCCGCGGCCATCGATCCGCGGCATGATCGCACGCACCTACTTCTACATGAGCAAACAGTACGACCTGCGCCTGTCCAAGCAGGACCGGCAACTGTTCGAGGCCTGGAACAAGACCTACCCGCCGCAGGCCTGGGAGCTGCAACGCAACCAGCAGGTGGCATGCGTGATGGGGCATGGCAACGCGTTCGTCGGGCCGGTCAACCTCAAGGCCTGTGGCTGATGCCGCTCAGGCCAGCGCCTGCAGGTAGGCGCTGGCTTGCTGGTAGCGGCTCAGCCGGGCCAAGTCCGCGGGGCCGGGATGGGCAATACGCGACAAGTCGCTGTTGTCGGCCAGGTCGGCCAACTTGACCTGGCGTGCCAAGGGGTCGACGCCCAGGCGGATGACGAAGGCCTCGTAGCTCTCCCCCTCACGGCGGCTCAGGGCCAGCAGCGCGGCGAGGATCTTCAACGGGAAGCCTTCTCGGGCCAGGTCCGAGAGGGTGAACGGGGTGTCTTCCAGCACGTCGTGCAGCACCGCGACGATGCGTTGCTCGGGGGTGACCACCCGTTCCATCACCCGCAACGGGTGGAGGATGTAGGCCGCCCCGCCTTTGTCGTACTGCCCTTCATGTGCCTTGATGGCCACCGCAATGGCCCGTTCCAGCGTTGCCATGAGGTGCTCCCCCGCTCGCCCCTACCCTTGTCAGCATAGCTGTGACAGCAGGGCCGGGCCACGTGTTCCAGCGCATGCGCCAGCAAGGCTGGCGCCTACGGGGCAAGGCGGGTCGCACAGCGTGTGGGGGCTCAGCGCTTGGCGCCGTGCTGGATGACGATCGAATCGGTGCCCAGCTTGCCCATCACCTCGGCCTTGCGCGCCTCGGCCTCGACCTTGCTCGGGAACGGCCCCATCAACACCACCGGCTTGCCCTCGCGATACTCCACCGACGACGGGATACCCTTCTCGATCAGCCGCGCGGTCATGTCGGTCAGCGCGCCCATGTTCGGGCCCTGAATCACTTCCACATCCCAGCCTTGCGGCGCTGGCTGCTCAGCCAGCTCATCGGCTCGGCGCTGCAGGTCGGCACCGCCGCAGACTTCACGAATGCGCAGGTTGTTGCCGGTCTGGTCGATGAGGATCTCGTACTGGCCGTCGTGCTTGATCGCCACGTAACTGCGATAAGGCTCGTACTGGCCGCTGTCGTCCTTGCCGCGCACCTGGCCGCAGATGGAACCCTGGGTGTCGAAGCGCACGTTGGCGAACTTGGCCGTCTTGGGGTTGTGCAGATGTTCGGCCACCTGCTTGTGCACACCTTCGACCTCGTTGTCACAGCCCGCCAGGGCTAGCACCGCCATTACCACCGCCAGTTTGCGCACGCGTCTACCTCCAGATTCGAAGGGGCGGATTCTAGCATGAGCGCGGGGGCAGGCCGCAGGGGTAAGGCGATAGTGGAAGGTTGCAGGGTATGTCGTGGGAAACTGCCGGAGCAGCCATACGAAAACGCCGCCAGCCCAAAGGCATGACGGCGCTTTCACCTACGGCGTTCGACTCACGCCGGCGCCGAGCTGCGGATCAGGTGGTCGAAGGCGGCCAACGAGGCCTTGGCGCCCTCGCCCACGGCGATCACGATCTGCTTGTACGGCACCGTGGTCACGTCACCGGCGGCAAAAACCCCGGGAATGCTGGTGGCACCCTTGGCATCGACGATGATCTCGCCACGCGGCGACAGTTCAACGGTGCCTTTGAGCCAGTCGGTGTTCGGCAGCAGGCCGATCTGCACGAAGATGCCTTCCAGCGCCAGGTCATGAACCTGCTCGGTGCTGCGGTCCTTGTAGCGCAGGCCGGTCACTTTCTCGCCGTTGCCCACCACCTCGGTGGTCAACGCACTGGTGATCACCTTCACGTTCGCCAAGCTGTGCAACTTGCGCTGCAGCACGGCATCGGCGCGCAACTGGCTGTCGAACTCGATCAGGGTGACCTGGGCGACGATGCCCGCCAGGTCGATGGCTGCCTCCACGCCCGAGTTGCCGCCACCGATCACTGCCACGCGCTTGCCCTTGAACAGCGGGCCGTCGCAGTGCGGGCAGTAGGCAACGCCACGGGCCCGGTACTCCTGCTCGCCCGGCACGTTCATTTCGCGCCAGCGGGCACCGGTGGCGAGGATCACGGTCTTGGCCTTGAGCGAGGCGCCGCCGGCCAAGCGCACTTCGTGCAAGCCGCCATCGGTGGCCGGGATCAGCGCCTCGCCGCGCTGCAGGTTCATGATGTCGACGTCGTACTGCTTGACGTGTTCTTCCAGCGCGGTGGCCAGCTTGGGCCCCTCGGTTTCCTGTACCGAGATGAAGTTCTCGATGGCCAGGGTATCGAGCACCTGGCCGCCGAAACGCTCGGCGGCAACACCGGTGCGGATACCTTTGCGCGCGGCATAGATGGCCGCCGCGGCGCCGGCGGGACCACCGCCGACCACCAGCACGTCGAAAGCGTCCTTGGCGTTGATCTTCTCGGCTTGGCGGGCACCGGCATTGGTGTCGAGCTTGCCGAGGATCTCTTCCAGGCCCATGCGGCCCTGGCCGAACAATTCGCCGTTCAGGTAGATGCTTGGCACCGCCATGATCTTGCGGGCGTCGACTTCGTCCTGGAACAGCGCGCCGTCGATGGCCACATGGCGCACGTTGGGGTTGAGCACCGCCATCAGGTTCAGCGCCTGGACCACGTCCGGGCAGTTCTGGCACGACAGCGAGAAGTAGGTCTCGAAGGTGAACTCACCGTCCAAGGCCTGGATCTGCTCGATCACTTCGGCGCTGGCCTTGGACGGGTGACCGCCGACCTGCAGCAGCGCCAGCACCAGGGAAGTGAATTCATGACCCATGGGGATGCCGGCGAAGCGCAAGCTTATACCGGCACCCGGGCGGTTCAGCGAGAACGAAGGACGACGGGCGTCGCTGCCATCCGCGCTGAAGGTAATGAGGTTCGACAGGCCGGCGATTTCCACCAGCAGGTCGTGCAATTCGCGGGACTTCGCGCCGTCGTCGAGGGAGGCAACGATCTCGATCGGCTGGGTGACCCGCTCCAGGTAGGTTTTCAGTTGCGATTTAAGCGTGGCGTCCAACATACGGGCGATTCCTTTTTCAAAACTCGGATACAAAAACGCCCAGGCGTGGTCGCCCGGGCGCTTTTACGGGGCGGTAACTGCTTCAGCTTTGGCGGCTGTCTACCGCCCGCGGGGTGCGCATCGGCTTAGATCTTGCCGACCAGATCGAGCGACGGGGCGAGCGTAGCTTCGCCTTCTTTCCACTTGGCCGGGCACACTTCACCTGGGTGAGCGGCAACGTACTGGGCAGCCTTGACCTTGCGCAGCAGCTCGGTGGCGTCACGGCCAACACCGCCATCGTTCAGTTCGACGATCTTGATCTGGCCTTGCGGGTTGATCACGAAGGTACCGCGATCGGCCAGGCCGGCTTCTTCGATCAGCACGTCGAAGTTGCGCGAGATGATGTGGGTCGGGTCACCGATCAGCGGGTACTGGATCTTGCCGATGGTGTCCGAGGTGTCGTGCCAGGCTTTGTGGGTGAAGTGGGTGTCGGTGGACACGCCGTAGATCTCGACGCCCAGCTTCTGGAATTCGGCATAGTTGTCGGCCAGGTCGCCCAGCTCGGTCGGGCAGACGAAAGTGAAGTCGGCCGGGTAGAAGAACACGACGGACCACTTGCCTTTCAGGTCGGCTTCGCTGACCTGGACGAACTCGCCCTTGTGGTAGGCGGTGGCGTTGAACGGTTTGACCTGGCTGTTGATGATTGGCATGAGAGACGCTCCTTCATGGGGTTGGAATCAGTTGATGGAGTGAATCCTACCGACTGCTCCGGCCAAAGGCTCATTGGCAAAGCTCATGCTGCTGATTGGTTTTGGCTATAAGACGGGATTATTAATAGAAGGGATTGGGCTGAGCAAAGGATTGCGCAGGCGGACCCAAGCGTTTTAGGAGCGGCCTTGTGTCGCGAGAGGGCTGCGAGCAG